>NZ_PYYB01000006.1 GCF_003044185.1 Paraconexibacter algicola | reverse complement strand
GCACGTCTGAACATCCTTCCCGCTGCGCCAAACGGCACAGCCATCAGATGTCCATCAAAGCGGGGGAACTCCAGCTTCGCGTTCTGCCACCTCCTCGGCTACCGACTCCTCCCGCGCCTCAAACGGATCGGCGCCGCCCGCCTCTACCGCCCCGGCCTGCCCGACGACGCCAACTGGCCGCAGATCGCACCCGCGATCTCCGCGCGCCCGATCGACTGGACACTCATCGCCCGCCAGTACGACCAACTCGTCAAGTACGCCACCGCGCTAAAGCTCGGAACCGCCGAAGCCGAGCAGGTGCTGCGCCGCTTCACCCGCGGCGGCCCCAAGCACCCCACCTACCAAGCCCTCGAAGAACTCGGCCGCGCCACCCGAACGATCTTCATCTGCGAGTACCTCGCCGACCCAGCACTCCGACGCGAGATCCACGAAGGCCTCCAAGTCGTCGAGACCTCGAACAGCGCCAACAGCCAGGTCTTCTACGGCAAACGCAGCGAGCTCACGAGTCCCGATCGCGAAGAGCAAGAGATCTCGATGCTCGCGCTGCACCTCCTGCAATCAGCGCTGGTTCACATCAACACCCTGCTCGTCGAGCGCGTCCTCAGCGAACCCGCTTGGGCCAACCGCCTCACCGACGCCGACCGTCGCGCACTGACCCCGCTGTTCTGGACCCACATCAACCCGTACGGCAAGTTCACCCTCGACATGAACCAGCGCCTCAACCTCGACCCAGTCGTCAACGGGGCACGCTAGTTGGCCCCTGGTGACACGAACCCGAGCACCGGGCCTACATCAGCGCGAGCCAGACGTAGTAGCCGACGACGATGCTGAAGAGCACCGCGTCGAGACGGTCGAGCGCGCCGCCGTGCGCCCCGAACAGCGTCCCGGTGTCCTTCGTTCCCGCGTCCCGCTTGAGGTAGCTCTCGAACAGGTCGCCGACCGGGGCGGCGAGGCCGACGCAGGCACCGAGGATCAGCGCGTCCGTGCCGGACAGCCAGTCCTGGTAGAGCCCGGCGGCCCAGGTGGCGACGATCGCGGTGACGAAGCCGATCGCCAGGCCCTCGACCGTCTTGTTCGGGGAGATCGCCGGCGCGAGCTTGCGGCGCCCGAACTGGCGGCCGCCGAGGTAGGCGCCCGTGTCGCCGAGGAACGTGCCGACGAGCACGTCGACGATGATCGCGCCACCGTGCGGGAGGTCGCGCAGCAGGATCGCGTGCGCGAGACCGAGCCCGATCCACGTGACCCCGAGGATCGTCACCGAGATCGCCGGCGCCCCGCCCTTCGGCTGCGCCGCGGTCAGCACGAACACGACCGGGAAGGTCGCCACGAGCGCGATCATCACGTGCGTCGAGTCGCCGAAGAACGCGGCGAGCGACAGCGCGATCACGCCGATGAAGCCGCCCAGGCGCGACGGGTGCGCCTTGTCGAACATCTGGAACAGCTCGTGCAGGCAGACGAGCCCGAGCCCGATCAGGCCGAGCGTGAAGAAGATGTCGCCCAGCGCGACGATCGTGATCGCGAAGATGATCGCCGGGATCGCCACGATGATCCGCGCGGTCAGGTCGCTGCGCTGCGGGCGCTCGCGGGCGGCGCGGCTCGCCACGCTCACCGCCCCCCGAAGCGCCGGACGCGGTCGCTGTACTGGTCCAGCGTGCGGCGGAACGCGTCGCGGTCGAAGTCCGGCCACAGCTCGTCGGCGAAGACGAGCTCGGAGTACGCGGACTGCCACAGCAGGTAGTTCGAGAGGCGCTGCTCGCCCGAGGTGCGGATGACGAGGTCCGGCTCGTGCATCTCCGGCGCGTAGAGGAGCTTGGCGAAGTCCTCCTCGGTGCCGCCGGTGAAGCGGGCGGCCGCGTCGACGATCTCGGCCCGGCCGCCGTAGTTGAACGCGATGAACAGCGTGATCCGCGTGTTGTCCGCGGTCTGCGCCTCCGCCCAGTCCATGAGCTCCAGCAGCGCCGGCGTGATGCGGTCACGGCGGCCGATGAACCGCATCCGCACGCCCTGGGCCTTGAGCTCCGGCGTCTCGGTCTGGATGCGCTGGGCGAACATCCGCATGAGGCCGGTGACCTCCTGGGCTGAGCGGGTCCAGTTCTCGGTCGAGAACGAGTAGACCGTGAGCTCCTCGATGCCCCACTCGGCCGCGTCGCGCAGCCGCGCCTTCACCGTGTCGGCGCCGGCGCTGTGCCCGTCGTTGACGGGCAGCCCCCGGGCCTCGGCCCAGCGCCCGTTGCCGTCGGTGATGATCGCGACGTACCGCGGCGCGACGGCTGCGCCCGGCATCAGACCTCGAGGATCTCGGCTTCCTTGGCCTTCAGGACCGCGTCCAGCTGCGCGACGCTCGCGTCGGTGAGCTTCTGCAGCTCGCCCTCGCCGCGGTGCTCGTCGTCGGCGCCGACCTCGCCCTCGTCCTTGAGCTCCTTGAGGTCCTGCATGACGTCGCGGCGGACGTTGCGCACGGCGACGCGGCCCTCCTCGGCGATGCTGCGCACGAGCTTGACCATGTCGCGGCGGCGCTCCTCGTTGAGCTCCGGCACGCTCAGGCGGATGAGCCGCCCGTCGTTGCTCGGGGTCAGGCCGAGATCGGCCTGCATGATCGCCTTCTCCACCGCAGGGATGGAGGACTGGTCGAACGGCTGGACGGTCAGCAGCCGCGCCTCGGGCGCGTTGACGGTCGCCAGCTGCTTCAGCGGCGTCATCGCGCCGTAGTAGTCGACCACGATGCGGTCCAGGAGCGCCGGGCTCGCCCGGCCCGTGCGGACGGTGCCGAACTGGCCGGTCGTCGCCTCCACGGACTTCGTCATGCGCTCGCGCGCGTCGGCCAGCAGCTCGTCGATCAGCTCACTCATGCGTTCCTCAGCCCTCCGTCGCGACGAGGGTTCCGACGCGCTCGCCGCACACTATCCGGTCGATGTTGGACTCGTCGTCCATGTTGAACACGTGGATCGGCAGCCGCTGCTCCATGCAGATCGTGAGCGCCGTGGCGTCCATGACCTTGAGGCCGCGCTGCAGCGCCTCCATGTGCGAGATCTCGGGGATGAACGTCGCGTCCGGGTCGGTGCGCGGGTCCCCGGAGTAGACGCCCTCCACCCCGTTCTTGGCCATCAGCAGCGCGTCGGCGTGCATCTCCCGCGCGCGCAGGGCGGCGGCGGTGTCGGTCGTGAAGAACGGGTTGCCGGTGCCGGCGGCGAAGATCACGACGCGGTGCTTCTCGAGGTGGCGCATCGCGCGGCGACGCAGGTACGGCTCGGCGACCTCGGCGATCGTGATCGCCGACACCACGCGCACGTGGATGCCGAGCTTCTCCAGCGCGTCCTGCAGCGGCAGGGCGTTGAGCACCGTCGCGAGCATGCCCATGTAGTCGGCGGTCGCACGGTCCATGCCCGCGGCGGCACCGGTCATGCCGCGGTAGATGTTCCCGGCGCCGACGACGATCGCGACCTCGACGCCGCGGTCGTGGATCGCCTTGACCTGCGCCGCGACGGCCTGCAGGCGCTCGGGATCGGTGCCGTAGTCGAGGGAGCCCATGAGGGCCTCCCCCGACAGCTTCAGCAGGATCCGCTTGAACGCGGGCGTCGCGGCGTCGGTCACGGTGTGGGCAACCTACCCGGGCTACTCGCCGACCGCGAACCGGGCGAAGCGGCGGATGACCACGTTCTCCCCGGTCGTCGTCGACAGGTCCGCGCGGAGCTGCTCGATCGTCTTGCCGTCGTACTTGTCGGCGTTCACGTGCACCTGGTCGAGCAGCACGATCTCGGCGAGCCACTTGTTCAGCATGCCCTCGACGATCTTCGGCCGGATGTTCTCCGGCTTGTCGGCGACCTGCTGCTCGAAGATGGCGGCCTCGGCGTCCTTGACGTCCTGGGGCACCTCGTCACGCGACACGTACTTCGCGGTCGGGGACGCGGCGACGTGCATCGCGATCTCCCGCGCGAACGCGACGAAGTCCTCGTTGCGCGCGACGAAGTCGGTGTTGCAGTCGACCTCGACGATGACGCCGACCTTGCCGTTGCTGTGGATGTAGGACTGCACGGTGCCCTCGGCCGCCTCGCGGTCCGCGAGCTTGCCGAGCTTCTTGCCCAGCTTGACCTTCAGCAGCTCCTCGGCCTTCGCGGCGTCGCCGCCGGCCTCGGTCAGGGCGTTCTTGCAGTCCATCATCCCGGCGCCGGTCTTCTGACGCAGCGCCTTGACGTCCTGGGCGGTGAACTCAGCCATTCGGGTTCTCCTGCGCGGCCGGGGCGGCGGGCGCGCTCTCGGGGGCGGGGGTCGGGGTGGCCTCGGCGGCGGGCGCCGCGACCGGGGCGGTCGGGGCGGCGGCGGCCTGCTCGGCGGCGGCCTTGGCGGCCTCCTCGGCCTCCTTGCGGGCGCGCAGCTCCGCCTCGCGACGGGCGCGCTCCTCGGCCTCGGCCTGCTGACGGGCCTGCTCGGCCGCCTGGAACTGGCCGCGGCCCTGGGCGACGACGTCGCCGATCGCCTTCGTGATCGCCACGCAGGAGCGGATCGAGTCGTCGTTGCCCGGGACGACGTAGTCGATGCCGTCCGGGTCGCAGTTGGTGTCGACCATGCCGATGATCGGGATCCGCAGGCGCCGGGCCTCCTTCACCGCGATCTCCTCGACCTTGAGGTCGATGACGAACATCGCGTCCGGCGGACGCTGCATGTTCTTCACGCCGCCGAGGTTGGCGCGCAGCTTCTCGAGGTCGGCCTGCGCGGCCATGCGCTCGCGGGTCGGCAGCAGCGCGAGCTGGCCCTCCGCCTCGTAGCGCTCGAGGTCGTGCAGCCGCTTGATGCGGTTGCTGATGGTCTGGAAGTTCGTCAGCAGGCCACCGAGCCAGCGGTGGTTGACGTACGGCTGACCGCAGGACTCCGCGATCTCCTTGATGCCGTCACGGGCCTGCTTCTTCGTGCCCACGAAGAGCACGACGCCGCCGCGATGCGCGACGGTCCCGGCGAACTCCTGCGCGTCGGCGAGCAGCTTCTGCGTCTTGAGGAGGTCGATGATGTAGATGCCGCCACGCTCACCGTGGATGAAGCGGCGCATCTTGGGGTTCCAACGGCGCGTCTGGTGACCGAAGTGGACTCCGGCCTCCAGCAGCTCCTTGATGCCGACGTCGGCCATGGGTGCTGCTCCCTTTGTGGTTCGAGGTACTGGTCGGTGCTGCGCCCGTCGGATCGCGGCACGAACCCGGCGTGATGGTCTGCCGGGCAGGGCGGCCGCGAGGCTCCCGACGGGGTCGGGAATCGAAGAAGCGCAAGTGTACGCAAGTTCTGCTCACGCCGGTCGTTGGGGAGAGTGCGGGTCGGCCCCCTTCCCCTACCTCCGGCGGACCGGCCCGCATGAGCCGCGGTGACCGGCGGCGCGCCCTCGCGGCGCGCCGCCGCACCACGCGGGCGATCAGGCCGTGGCGGCCGCGCGCGCGAGCGCGGCCTCGAGGTCCGCGGGAAGCGGCGAGACGACGTCGACCTCGGCCCCCGTGCCCGGGTGGACGAAGCGCAGCCGGGTGGCGTGCAGGAACTGGCGGTCGAGCCCGTACAGGCCGGGGCGACCGTACTCCGGGTCGCCGCAGACCGGATGGCCGATGGCCTGCAGGTGCACGCGGATCTGGTGGGTCCGACCGGTCTCCAGGCGCACGCGCAGCAGCGACGAGGCGGGCAGGGCGCGCTCGAGCTCGAAGTGGGTGCGCGCCTCGCGCGCGTCGGCGCTGTCGGTGGACATGCGGGTGCGCACGCGCCGGTCGCGGCCGATCGGCGCGTCGATCGTGCCGGTGCGCGCCGGCGGCCGGCCGTCGACGAGCGCGAGGTACTCGCGGGTGATCTCGCGCTCCTGCAGCAGCTCCTTCAGGGCGCGGTGCGTCTCGTCGCTCTTGGCCACGACGAGCAGGCCGCTGGTGTCCTTGTCGAGCCGGTGCACGATGCCCGCGCGCCAGGCCTCCTCGCCGCCGGCGGCCCGCCCGGCGAGCGCCTGCGCGAGAGTGCCGTGGCGGTTGCCGCGCGCCGGGTGCACCACGACGCCGGGCGGCTTGTCGACGACGAGCAGGTCGTCGTCCTCGTAGGCGACGCCGAACGTGGCGGGCGGCCCCTCGTCGTCGGGGACGGGCTCGCGCACGGGGTCCTGCGCGACGTCGACGGCGATGCGTTCCCCGGTGCGGACCCGGTGGCGCTTGCGGACGACCGCGCCGTCGACCGTGACCGCGCCCGCCTCGATCAGGCGGGTGGCGCGGCTGCGGGAGCCCAGCGGCTCGGCGAGGAACGCGTCCAGGCGCTCCCCCTCCCAGTCAGACGGGACCAGCTGCTCCATCGGCCTCGATCGGCTCCTCGTCGCGGCGCCGGTCGCTCATCTCCACCACGGCGATGAGCGCGATCACGCCGCAGGTGATCGCCATGTCGGCGACGTTGAACGCCGGCCACGACGGCAGCTTCAGGAAGTCCGTCACGGCCCCCAGGGCGACCCGGTCGATGATGTTGCCGACCGCCCCGCCGACGAGCAGGCCCGTCGGCAGCCAGACGCCGGGCTGGTGCGCGTGGGTCGCGAAGTACGCGAGCAGGCCTCCCAGCGCGATGGCGATCACGATGATCACGACCGTCTGGCCGCCGCCGGCGAAGGCGCCGAAGGCAACGCCGCGGTTCTCGACGTGGACGAGCTTCAGCAGCGGGAAGATCGGGTCGCTGCTGCCCTGCTCGACGCCGCGGCGGACGAGCACCTTCGTCAGCTGGTCGACGGCGAGGACCGCGAGCAGGACGACGCCCGCCAGGCGCCAGGATCGGGCGGCGGCCCCGCTCACGCGTGCTCGACGATGCCGGCGAGCAGGTTCCCGGCGATCTGCAGGACGAAGATCGCCACGATCGGGCTGAGGTCCAGCGGACCGAGCGGCGGGATGAACCGCCGGAAGAGGTTGAGGTACGGCCCGACGGTGTCGTTGAGGAAGCCGAGGATCGCGCTGCCGGTGCGGTTGTACGGCATCCGTCCCCCGAACCCGAAGAAGAGCTGGGTGAGGATGTAGGCGATGATCAGCAGGACGTAGACGTAGGTCAGGGTCCGGATGAACCCCCCGATCTCCTCCTGGATGGTCGCGAGCACGAAGGTGGCGGTCATCGGCGTTCTTTCTGCAGCACGGCGTCGAGGGCGTCGGAGAAGGCGGTGCGCAGCCCGGCCCGCTCGAGGGCGTCGAGCCCCCGCGCGGTCGACCCGCCGGGCGAGGTGACCTCGCGCCGGACGGTCAGCGTGTCGTAGTCCTTGTGGCGCAGCAGCGCCGCGGTCCCGGCCATCGTCTGCACCACGAGCTCCTGGGCGACGTGGACGGCCAGACCGGCGCGGACGCCGGCGTCGATCTGGGCCTCGGCGACGAGCGCCATGTACGCGGGCGCGTTGGCCATCAGGCCCATGGCGACGTCGACCTGCGCCTCGGGGACGCGGACGGCGGTGCCGAGCTCCGCGACGAGCTCGGTCACGGCGACCCCGAGCGGGTCGTCGAGCGCCCCGTCGCCGTCGTCGGCGAGCAGCACGACCCCGGCGCGGACCTCGACCGGCGTGCTGGGCATCAGCCGCACGACCGGCCGGTCGGGGTACGCGTCACGCACGTCCGCGAGCGGGACCCCGCCGAGGATCGAGACGATCGCGCGGGCCTCCCCCGCGATCTCCCGGGCGACCTCGCGCAGCTGCCCCGGCTTGTGGCAGAGGACGACGACGTCGGCGCGGCGCGCGAGCTCGAGGTTCGAGGCGATCGCCTCGCCCCCGGTCTGCGCGGCGAGCGCGCGGGCGCGCTCGGGCAGGGCGTCGCTGCACAGCACGGGCCGTGCCCAGCCGCGCGCCATGGCGCCCGCCATGTTCCCGGATCCGATCAGGCCGATCTGCATCGCTCGCGAAGAGTACGGGTCGCGGGTGGCGCGGCGCTCAGCGGAAGCGCCCGCGCACCGCGCGCACGGCCTGGGCGCCGAGCAGCAGCGGCAGGCGCCGTCGCGCGCCGTGCAGCGCGTCGTCGATCGCGGCCCGCGCGGCGGCGCCGTGCAGCGGCGGTCCGTGCCCCATGAGCAGCGTCTCGGGCTCCAGGCGTCCGAGCGCGCCCGGCGGGAGCAGGCGGCGGGCCGGGTGCACGCCGACCGTCTCCCCGGGCGCCGCGAAGTCGGGGGCGCCGACGAGCGCCTCGGCGACGACGAGGACGCGGTGCTCGGGCAGCCACAGCGCGTCCTCGTTCCAGAACGGCAGGTGCCACTGCGGCAGGACCTCGAACGGCAGGGCGGCCCCGTCGAGCGGCACGCGCAGGTGCGGGACGCCGAGGCGCTGGGCGATCGCGGCGCAGTCGCGCGGGTGGCGGTCCAGCAGCTGCAGGACCCCGGCGGGCGTGCCGAGCTCCACGACCGCGGCCTCGACCTCCTGGCCGTCGGGCGGGTCGATCAGCCAGACGCCACCGCCGGCGAGCACGGCGTGCCCGGCGCGCTGCATCCAGGCCGGCGAGGGATGGATCCAGGACCGCGTGACCGGGCCGGGCCCGACGAGCGGGCTCACGACTGGTTGAAGAAGCCCTTCTCGATCAGCTCGGCGCGCTCCTCGGCGCTGATCTCGACGTTGCGCGGCGTGAGCATGAAGACCTTGTCGGCGATCCGCTGCATGCCGCCGTCGAGCGCGTACGTCAGGCCGGAGGCGAAGTCGATCAGCCGCTTGTTCAGGTCGTTGTCGGTGCTCTGGAGGTTCAGCACGACGGGGATGCCGTCCTTGAACTTGTCGGCGACCTGCTGGGCGTCGTTGAAGCTCTTGGGGATGACGAGGTGCACGCGCACGTCGCGGCTACGCGTGCTGCTGCCGCCGACGGCACGCAGCTGCGTCGTCTTCGGCGCGCGGCCCGCGGGCTCGTCGTCGCTGAAGATGTCGTCGAAGTCGTCGCGGCGCCGGCGGCTGTTCAGGCGCCGGACGTTCGGGCGCTCCCGGTAGCGCTCCTCGAGCTCCGCCTCGGGCGCGTAGTCGTCGACGATCTCGTCGTCGTACGCGGGATCGCGCTCCTCGGCGAGACCGAAGTAGACCATCGTGCGGTGCCAGCTGTCGCGAAGAGCCATAGCTCCCCAAGAGTACGCGGTCGCTCGCGTTTTCCCTGCACGCGGGATCAGCGATACAGGCGGGTGCCGACCCGCACGACGGTCGCGCCCTCCTCCACGGCGATCGCGAAGTCCTGCGTGGTGCCCATCGAGAGCTCGCGCAGCCCGTGCTCGCGGGCGAGGGCCGCGAGCGCCGCGAACCACGGGCGGCTCTCCTGGGGGTCGTCGGCGAGCGGCGGCATCGTCATCAGGCCGCTGACGGGCAGCGGGCAGCGGGCGAGGAACGCGGGGAGCTCCTGCGGGTCGATGCCGCTCTTGCCCTCCTCGCGCGCGATGTTCACCGCGACGAGCACGCCGACCGGCGCGTCGAGCTTGCCGAGCTCGCGCAGCGCGCTGTCGCTGCCGACCGAGTGGATGCGCCGCACCAGCGGGGCGAGGCCCCTGACCTTGCGGCTCTGCAGGTGCCCGATGAAGTCCCACGTGACGGGACCCAGGCCCTGCTCCTCCCAGGCGCGCGCCTTGCGCTCGAGCTCCTGCGCGCGGTTCTCCCCGAGGACGGTGACGCCCGCGGCGGCGAGCACGGGCAGCTCCTCGATGGCCACGTACTTCACGGCGGCGAGCAGCTCCACCTCGGACGGGTCGCGCCCGACCCGCGCGCAGGCGTCGGCGATCTCGGCGCGGACGCCGTCGGCCGCCGCGCGCACGCGGTCGGCGTCGAGCCCGCGGATCAGGTCCGCCATGCGATCCCCATCTGTCGTCCGGTGGTGCCGCCGTCGCGACGGTGGCTGAAGAGCATCCCGGCGGGCGCGCAGAGCGTGCACAGCCCGACGTCGTGGACGGTGGCGACGCCCGCGTCCCGCAGCCGCTCGGCGGCGATCGCCTTGAGATCGATGCGGCGGCCGTCGCGGACCGCGTCGCCGTGCTCGGCGAACGCCTCGCGGACCTCGTCCCCGACCTCGTAGCAGCAGCCCCCGGCCCCGGGCCCGATGACGGCGACCATCGGGGCGTGGTCGGCGACCTGCGCGTCGCGCACCGATTCCACGGCGACGTCGACGACCCCGGCGGCGAGCCCGCGCCAGCCGGCGTGCGCGGCGGCGACCGCGCCGTGGCCGAGGACGAGGATCGGCAGGCAGTCGGCGGCGAGGACCGCGACGGCGACGTCCGGGCGGTCGGTGACGAGCGCGTCGGCCTCCGGAGGGTCCTGGCGCGGGTCGGCGGCGCGGCCGGGCCGCGCGTCGATCGAGACGACCGCGGTGCCGTGGACCTGGCGCGCGGAGGCGATCGGCCGCCCGACGAGCCGCGTGACGGCGGCGCGGTTGGCGTCGACGGAGGCCGCGTCGTCCTCCGTCCACGGCCCGAGGTTGAGGCTGTCGTACGGCGGGTGGCTGACGCCGCCGCGCCGGGTCGTGAAGAGCACGTGGCCCCCCGGCAGGTCCGCGGTGATGTGGTCGCCGCTCCAGCGGAACGGCGCCGGCAGCTCGCTCATTCCCGCGACAGCCTAGTGCCGAGCGCGACCGCGAGCTGCGACGCCCGGTCGGGCGCCTCGTCCTCCAGGCACGCGTCGAGTGCGGCGGAGAGGCGGGCGCCGAGCTCCGGGCCCTGCGGGACGCCCGCGGCGAGCAGGTCGGCGCCGCTGATCGCCAGGCGCCGGTGGCGCAGGTCGTCGATCCAGCGGCGGGCCTGGTCGCCGCCGGCGAGCGCGACGACCTCGACGGGCACGCCGCGGGCGGCGCGGCCGATCTCGGTGGCGGTCCGGGCGCGCCGCAGCGGCGTGCGGACCATCTCGCGGGAGCCGGCGGCCACGACGTCCCGGTCCGCGGCGGGGAACGCGAGCTCGTCGAGCCACCGCACGACCTCGGCGGCCGGCATCGGCTCGACGCACGCGGCGAGGGTCAGCAGGTCGGCGCGGCCGTCGGGCGGCAGCAGCGCGAGCGCGTCGGCGAGGCGCGGCGGCGCCGTGGTGAGCGCCTCGGGCAGCAGCCGCGCGTTGAGCGCCCGGGCCTGCGCGAGCGCGGCGAGCGGGTCCGGCTCGCGCATCGCGTGGCGCAGCTCGTTGCCGGTCCGCGTGCCGCTGACCGTCGTCGGGTCGGCGGCGGCGGCGAGCGCGCGCGTGTGCGGCTCGACCGCGAAGCCGAGCCGGGCGGCGTACCGCGCCGTGCGCCACAGGCGCGTCGGGTCATCGCGGAAGCTCGCGTCGTGCAGGACCCGCAGGACGCCGGCCTCGAGGTCCTCCACGGCCCCGGGGGCGCCGCGCAGCTCCGGGTTCCCGGCTCCCACGCGCAGCGCCAGCGCGTTGACGGTCAGGTCGCGGCGCAGCAGGTCCTCGTCGATCGACGCGGGCTGCACGTCCGGCAGCGCCCCCGGGTGCGCGTAGGTCTCGCGGCGGGCGCGGACGACGTCGTGGGCCTGCGTCGCCCCGGCCGGGACGACGGTCGCGGTGCCGAAGCGGTCGTGCTGCACGACGCTCCCGGGCAGGGCGGCGAGGACCGCGGCGGGGTCTCCCTCCACCACGAGGTCGAGCTCGCGCGGCACCCGGCCCAGCAGCACGTCGCGGACGGCACCGCCGACGACCCACAGGCCCGGCACGTCGGCGAGCGCGTCGAGCAGCGGCGCCGCCCCGGGGGCGGCGCGCAGGGCCTCGAGGACGTCGGCCGGGGGGCGCACGCACGAAGTGTCCCCGCTACGGTGAGCCGATGCCCTCGCGCCCCCGGCGACGGAGACGCCTGGTCCTCGCGGTGCTCGCCGCGCTCACCGTCCTGGTCGGGGGCGGCGGCCTCGCCGTGCTGCTGCTCGGCGGCGGCGAGCAGGGCGACGTGGTCAACACCGACGTGGAGTTCCGCGACGAGGCGCCCGAGGCGCCGCCCGTGCGCGCGCCCGCCTCGGAGGGGCCGTCGGCGTTCAACTGGCCGGTCTACGGGTTCACGAAGGCGCGCACCCAGTACCTGCCGGTCGACAAGCCGCTGCGGCCGCCGTTCGAGCGGCGCTGGAAGCTCGGCGGGAAGATCCTGCTCGAGTTCCCGCCGGTCCTCGGCGCCCGCTCGATGTACCTGCTGAAGAACAACGCGGCGCTCTACGCCTTGGCGCGGCAGACGGGCAAGGTCCGCTGGAAGACGAAGCTCGGCCACCTCGCCGCCTCCTCCCCGGCGGTCGCGCACAACACGGTCTACTCGGTGATCCTCGAGCGCGGGAAGGGCATCCGCAAGGGCCGGGTCGTCGCGGTCTCGGCCAAGGACGGCCGCACGCGCTGGTCGCGCAAGCTGCCCAGCCGCGCCGAGTCCTCCCCGCTGCTGCACCGCGGCTCGCTGTACTTCGGGACCGAGAACGGCACCGTGTACGCGCTGGACGCCTCCGACGGCAGCGTCGAGTGGACCGCGAAGGCCGCGGGCGCGGTGAAGGGCGCCCTCGCCCTGGAGGGCGACCGGCTGTTCATGGCCGACTACGGCGGCGCGGTGCAGGCGCTGCGGCTGCGCGACGGCAAGCGCCTGTGGCGCACCGAGACGCGCGGCGGGCGCTTCGGGCTCTCGGCGGGCAACTTCTACTCGACGCCGGCGGTCGCGTTCGGCCGCGTCTACGTCGGCAACACCGACGGCGGGGTGTACTCGTTCTCCGCGCGGACCGGCAAGCTCGCGTGGCGCAAGGAGACCGGCGGGTTCGTCTACTCCTCCCCCGCCGTGGCGGAGGTCCCGGGGACCCGGCCCACGGTGTACATCGGCTCCTACGACAAGAAGCTCTACGCGCTTGACGCGCGCACCGGCCGGCCGCGCTGGACGAAGAACGTCGGCGGCCGCATCTCCGGGGGCGTGACGGTCATCGGGGACCTCGTGTTCTCCTCGACGCTCGAGGGCCGCACGACCGCGGTCACGGCCCGGTCGGGCCGCACGATCTGGCGGTTCGGGCGCGGCAAGTTCAACCCGGTCGTGTCGACCGGGCGCGGCCTGTTCGTGATGGGCTCGACGAGCATGTTCGCGTTCGACGGTCGCCCGGGCTCCTCCTCGGGCGACGCGCCGAAGGCGCGGCCGCTCACGGCCGCCGAGCGGCGCCGCGTGATCGGTCGGCGCGTCGCGCGGCGCAAGCAGGCGCAGGCCCGCGCGCTGGCCCGGCGCGTCGCCGCCCGACGGGCGGCGGTCGCCCGCCGCAACGACCTGCGCCGTCGCGGGGTGCGGTTCTGCTTCCGCTCGGACGGCCGACGGGTCTGCCGGGTGCCCGAGCCGCTGGTGTGCGTGCGCGGCGCGGACGGCCGCACGACCTGCCGGGCGCGCCGGCCGGTCGTCTGCTTCACCGACGCGGACGGCCGCAAGGTCTGCCGCGCGCGCCGCGGGTAGCGGCGCGCCGACCGTCAGTCGACGGGCGGGCGGACCGGCACGCCGGCGTCGAGCAGGTGGCGCTTGGCCTCGCCGACGGTGTGCTGCCCGTAGTGGAAGATCGAGGCGCAGAGCGCCGCGTCGGCGCCGGCCTGCAGCGCGTCGACGAGGTGGTCGAGCGTCCCGGCGCCGCCGGAGGCGATGACGGGCACGCCGACCGCGGCGCTGACCGCCGCCGTCAGCGGCAGGTCGTAGCCGTCGTTGGTGCCGTCGCGGTCCATGCTCGTGAGCAGGATCTCCCCCGCCCCGCGCTCGACGCCCTCCCGGATCCAGTCGACGACGTCGCGGCCGGTGGGCGTGCGGCCCCCGGCGACGTACACCTCCCAGCCCGTGCCGTCCGCGCGGGCCTTGCAGTCGACCGCGAGCACGACGCACTGGGCGCCGAACACGTCGGCGAGCTCGCCGATCAGCTCGGGGCGCGCGACCGCGGCGCTGTTGATCGAGACCTTGTCGGCGCCCGCGTCCAGGACCCCCTGGGCGTCCGCGACCGAGCGGATCCCGCCGCCGATGGTGAACGGGATGAAGACGTTGTCGGCGGTGCGGCGCGCGAGGTCGACGATCGTGTCGCGCTTCTCGTGCGTGGCGGTGATGTCGAGGAAGACGAGCTCGTCGGCCCCGGCCGCGTCGTAGCGCTCCGCGAGCTCGACGGGGTCGCCGGCGTCGCGGATGTCGACGAAGTTCGTGCCCTTCACGACGCGCCCGGCGTCGACGTCCAGGCACGGGATCACGCGCTTGAGGTGCATCAGTCCCGGCCGGGCTGGAACAGATCGGTGCGGCCGCCGGGACCGGACGCACGGCGCGGCGGCACCAGCGCGTCGTGCGCCTGCGCGATCGTGAACTTCTGCTCGTAGAGCGCCTTGCCGACGATGACCCCGAACAGGTTCACCTGGCGCAGGCCGGCGAGCGCGGAGAGGTCCTCGACCTTGCCGATGCCGCCGGAGTAGATGAAGCGCCCCTTGACGACGGCGGCGATGCGGTTGACCTCGTCGAGGTCGGGGCCCTGGAGCATGCCGTCGCGGTCGACGTTCGAGTACACGAACGAGCGCACGCCGCGGTTCTGGAGCTGCTCGATGACCGCCTCGGCGGGGATCGTCGTCGTCTCCTGCCAGCCGTGCGTGGAGACCATGCCCCCGCGCGTGTCGACGGACACGATGACCCGGTCGCGGTAGGCGCCGAGCACGTCGTCGAGGAAGTCGACGTCGGTGAACGCGGCGGTGCCGAGGATCACGCGCTCGACCCCGGCCTCGAGCGCGGCGGACACGGACGCGAGCGACCGCAGGCCGCCGCCGAGCTGCACGGGCACCTGGATCTCGGAGGTGATCCGCTCGATGTGCTCGAGGTTCTGCGGCGCCCCGGACTTCGCGCCGTCGAGGTCGACGATGTGCAGGTAGCGGGCGCCGGCCTTGACCCAGGCGCGCGCCGCGTCGAGCGGGTCGTCGTCGTAGACGGTGGTGTCGGCGAAGTCGCCCTGCTTGAGGCGGACGGCCTTGCCGCCGTAGATGTCGATGGCGGGATAGAGGATCATGCGGGGACCGGGGGATTCGGCTGCGCCGACGGGGCGCAGAGGCGGGCGAAGTTCGCGAGCATCGCGAGGCCGTGCGTGGAGGACTTCTCAGGGTGGAACTGCGCCCCGAAGACGTGGTCGCGGCCGACGACGCTCGCGAACGGGACGCCGTAGTCGCTGGTGCCGAGCGTGACGTCGGGCGCGGAGGGCCGCGGGACGTAGCTGTGCACGTGGTAGAAGGTCGCGGGGTCGGGCAGGCCCGCGGAGATCGGGGACGGCCGCTCCCAGCGGACCTCGTTCCAGCCGATGTGCGGGAGCTTCAGCTGCGGGTGCGCCGGGCCGGGGTCGAGCGCGACGACCTCGCCGGGGAGCAGTCCGAGGCCCTCGGCGCCGCCGTGCTCGACGGAGCGCTCGAACAGCAGCTGCATGCCGAGGCAGGCGCCGAGCAGCGGCGTGCCGCCGGCGACGAGGTCGCGCAGCAGCGTGACGAGGCCGAGCGCGCGCAGCCGCTCCATCGCGGCGGGGAACGCGCCGACGCCGGGCACGAGCAGGCCGTCGACGGTGCGCAGCTCGTCGTGGTCCCCGGTGATGCGCGCACGGACGCCGACCCGCTCGAGCGCCTTCTCGACGCTGCGGCGGTTGCCCATCCCGTAGTCGACGACGGCGATGGTGGGCGCGGGCACGGGCGGGGTCATCCGGTGAGCGTGCCCTTCGTGGACGGGACGCCGGGCTCGGTCGGGTCGATCGCGATCGCGGCGCGCAGCGCCCGGGCGAAGGCCTTGAACAGCGCCTCGATGATGTGGTGGGCGTTGGTGCCGGCCTCGGCCTGCAGGTGCAGGGTCAGCTTCGCCGACCCGGCGACCGCGCGGAAGAACTCCTCCGCGAGGTCGTGGTCGAAGTTCCCGATGCCGCCGGGCGGCAGGATCGCGTGGAAGGCGCAGTAGGGCCGCCCGGAGATGTCGAGCGTGCAGCTCGCGCGCGCCTCGTCCATGGGGACGACCGCGTGGCCGTAGCGGTAGATGCCGCGCCGGTCGGCGAGCGCGCGGTCGAGCGCCTGCCCGAGCACGATGCCGGTGTCCTCGACGGTGTGGTGCGCGCCGGTCTGCAGGTCGCCGGTCACCTGCACCTCGAGGTCCAGGCGTGCGTGCCGGGCGAGCAGGTCGAGCATGTGGTCGAAGAAGCCGACCCCGGTGACGCGCGTGCCCTGCCCGGACCCGTCGAGGCCGAGCGCGAGCGTGACGTCGGTCTCGGCGGTCCTGCGGCTGATCTCGGCGCGGCGCTCGCTCACGGACGTCCATTCTGTCGCAGGGTCATCGATCGCGCGTGCTCGGTGAAGCCCTCGGCGGTCGCGATCGCCGCGCCGGGCCCGGCGAGGGCGTCGGCGGCGTCCCCGATCCGCACGACGCTCATCCGCCGCCGGAAGGTCCGCGGGCCGAGCGCGCTGCCGAACCGCGCGCCGCCGCCGGTCGGCAGCGAGTGGTTGGAGCCGGCGACGTAGTCGCCGAAGGCGGTGCCCCCGGCGGTTCCCAGGAACGTGCAGCCGGCGCAGCGGATGTCGTCGACGAGCGCCTCCATGCTGGGTCCGACGAGCTCGAGGTGCTCGGGCGCGAACGCCTCGCTCAGGGCGATCGCGTCGGCGGCGTCGTGGGCGAGCACGGTCGCGGCGACCGCCTCGGTCTCGAAGACGCCGAGCTCCGCGTGCAGCTCGTCCAGGAGCGCGAGGTCGTCGGAGACGAGCACGACGATCGTGCCCTCCCCGTGCTCGGCCTGCGCCCGCAGGTCGGCGAGCACGAGCTGCCGGTCGACGGACCCGTCGGCGCAGACGACGACGTCGGAGGGGCCGAGGAAGCCGTCGATGCCGACGGCGCCGGAGACCTGGCGCTTGGCCTCCTGCACCCACAGCCCGCCGGGACCGGCGATGACGTCGACGCGCTCGATCGTCTCGGTGCCGTGGGCGAGCGCGGCGATCGCGTGGGCGCCGCCCATGGCGTAGGTCTCGGTGACGCCGAGCAGCTCGCAGGCGCCCCGGATCACGGGGTGCATGCCGGGCGCGCACACGACGATCTCCTCCACCCCGGCCTCCTGGGCGGTGACGACGCCCATGACGACCGTGCTCGGGTACGGGTTGCGGCCGCCGGGGACGTAGATCGCGGCGCGGCGCACGGGCAGCTCGCGGATCTCGACGGTGTGGCCCTGCGGGAGCGTGACGCTGGTGCCGCTGCCGACCTGGGCCCGCGCGACCGCGCGGACGTTGGCGATCGCGACCTCGAGGCCCGCGCGGACGTCCTGCGGCAGCGGGGCCGGCTCGGCGGGCGGGCGGTCGAACCGCTCGACGTACTTGGCGAGGGCGGCGTCGCCGCCGTCGCGGACGGAGGCGACGATCTCGCCGACGAGGCCGGTGACCGACGCCGCGCCGGGGGTCAGGGCGCGGATCGCCTCGACGGTGGCGCGGTGGTCGGGACCCGCGGTGAACCGCTCAACGCGCACGGATCCGCTCCACGAGATCGTCGATGGCCTGGGCCTTGAGCTTGTGCGCGACGGGGTTGGCGATCAGCCGCGCCGTGGCGACGAACAGCCGCTCGCGGATGACCAGGCCGTTCTCGCGCAGCGTCGTGCCGGTTGCGGTGAGGTCGACGATCGCCTCGCTGAGCCCGGTCAGCGGCGCGAGCTCGACGGCGCCCTTGACCTCGACGATCTCGACCTGCCGGCCGGTCTCCTCGAAGTGGCGCTGGGCGATCGCGTAGTACTTCGTCGCGATCCGGGTGACCCCGAGGCGCCGCAGCGCCTCGACCATCGGGTCGCCGCCGGGCTCGTCGACGCTGGCGACGACCATCTCGCAGCGCCCGTACCCGAGGTCGAGCAGCTCGTACACCTCGCGCTCGGACTGCTCGAGCAGGACGTCCTTGCCGGTGATGCCGATGTCCGCCGCCCCGGCCTCCACGTAGGTGGGGACGTCGCTGGGCCGCATGGTGACGATCCCGACGTCCTCGAAGAGCAGCTTGCGGTCGTTCTCGCGGACCTCGGTGGTGTCGACGCCCAGGGCGTCGAGCAGGTCGAGCGTGTCCCCCATGAGCGCGCCGCGCGGGACGGCGATGGTGAGGCCGTTGTTCGGGCTCATGCGGTGGCCTCCGTCTCCGCGACCAGGGCGAGGTGGACCTTGTCGACGCCGAGCGCGAAGCCGACGGCGGGCGCGTCGGGTCCGAAGCGCGCGAGCAGGTCGTCGTAGCGGCCGCCGCCACCGAGCGGCATGCCGACGCCGGGGGCGTAGACCTCGAAGACCGCACCGGTGTAGTAGCCACGGTCGCGCAGCAGGCCGAGGTCGAAGATGACCCGGTCGGCCGCCTGCGCGTCGAGGCCGTCGAGGACGCCGCGCAGGCCGGTGGCGGAGTCGGTGGCGGGCCCGGCCGGCAGGTCGGCCAGCAGGTCGGCGCCGCCACGCAGCTGCGGGATGCGGGCGAGCGCGTCGGCGCTCTCGGCGGGCAGGCCGAGCGCCGCCACGCGCGAGCCGAGCTCGACGAGGTCGCGGCGCACGAGCGCGTCCAGCAGCCCGTCGCGCGCCTCCTCGGGGACCGCGTAGGCCTCCAGCAGCGCCGGGTAGAGCGTCGCGTCCCCGAGCCCGATCCGGTAGTCGCGCAAGCCGGTGGCGTCGAGCGCGGCGCAGAGGACGTTGAGGACCTCGGTGGTGCCGCCGGGCGCCCCGGCGCCGAGCAGCTCGATCCCGGCCTGGAGCGTCTCGCGCATCTGGCCGCGGTGCGGCGTCACGCCGCGGTAGACGTGCGCGAAGGTGCTGAGCCGCAGCGGGAACGCGGCGGGCGCGTAGCGGGTGGCGGCCAGGCGCGCGATCGGGACGGTGAGGTCGGAGCGCAGCAGCAGCACCTCGCCGTGGTCGTCGAACAGGCGGTAGACCCCACGGCCGCCGTCGACGCGGCCGACGACGGACTCGTACTCGATCGCGGGCGTCCAGACCTCGCCGTAGCCGGCCCGCTCGAAGACGCCGCGCATCGCCTCGGTGATGGCGCGCAGCTCCCGGCTCTCGTCGGGGAGGACGTCGCGGGTGCCGCTGGGAAGGGGGTGGATCATGGGGACCTCGGAGTGTGACGGGCGCCCGCGCGCACCGTCCTCCCGGTCCACGTGGGGCTCGGACGGTTCAGGACGAATGGTGGGGCTCGACCGGCACGCGGTCGATCTTCGCACCCAGCTCGCGCAGGCGCTCGTCGATCCGCTCGTACCCCCGGTCGATCTGCCGGATGTTGTGGATCTCGCTGCGGCCGTCGGCGCACAGGGCGGCGATGAGCATCGCCATGCCGGCGCGGATGTCCGGGCTCTCGACGCGCTCGCCGCGCAGGCGCGCCGGGCCGGCGACGATGGCGCGGTGCGGGTCGCAGAGCGTGATGTCGGCGCCCATGAGCACGAGCTTGTCGGTGAAGACGAGGCGGTTCTCGAACATCCACTCGTGGATCAGCACGGAGCCTTCGCACTGGGTGGCCAGCGCGACGGCGATCGAGGTGAGATCGGCCGGGAACGCGGGCCAGGGGCCGTCCTGGACCTTGATCTTGTGCTCGCCGACGTCCCGGCCGGTGATGAGCTTCTGGCCGCCGGGGACGAGCACGTCCGCCCCGTCGACCTCGCTGCGCAGGCCGAGCTTCTCGAAGACGAGGCGGATCATCCGCAGGTCGTCCGGAACGGTGTCGACGATCCGCATCTCGCCGCCGGTCACGCCGGCGAGCGCCATGAAGGAGCCGATCTCGATGTGGTCCGGGGACACCTCGTGGGTGCAGCCGCCGAGCTCGTCGCGGCCGCTGACGATCATGACGTTGGAGCCGACGCCCTGGATGTCGGCGCCCATCTTCTGGAGCATCCGCGCGAGGTCCTGGACGTGCGGCTCGCACGCGGCGTTGCCGATGACCGTGACCCCGGGGGTCAGGGCGGCGGCCAGCAGCGCGTTCTCGGTCGCCATGACCGACGGCTCGTCCATGAAGACCTCGCCGGCGCGCAGGCGGCCCTCGGGGCCGGTCGCCTCGAGGACGATGTCGCGGTCGTGGTCGTAGCGGGCGCCGAGCGCGACGAACGCGTCGAGGTGCGGGTCGAGCCGCCGCCGGCCGATGACGTCGCCGCCGGGGGGCGGCATCTCGCAGCGGCCGAAGCGCGCGAGCAGCGGGCCGGCGAGCAGGAAGGAGGCGCGGATCCGCTCCGCGTTCTCGCGGTCGATGGCGGACTCGGCGGTGACGGCGGCCGCGTTGAGCGCGACCTCGTTGGCGCCGCGCCACTCGACGGTGACGCCGAGCCCGGCGAGCACCGCGAGCATCGCCTCGACGTCGCGGATGCGCGGAACGTTGCGCACGACGACCTCCTCGGAGGTGAGGACCGAGGCCGCGAGGATGGGCAGGGCGCCGTTCTTGTTGCCGGCCGGCACGACCGTGCCGGACAGCGGGACGCCGCCGTCGATGACGAACTTCTCCATGGTGCGAGGGGCCTGCGCGGGGAAGGGGGAGCCCGCGGGCTGGGCTAGGGTAACAGCCATGTCCGTGCCCCTTTCGCGCGACGCCGCCTGGTCCCTGCTGACCGAGTGGGTGCAGTCGCCGTCCCTGCGCCGTCACTGCCGCTGCGTGGAGCTCGCGATGACCGCGGCCGCCCGCGAGCGCGGCCTCGACGACGCCGAGGTCGAGCTGTGGGCCGTCACCGGCCTGCTGCACGACATGGACTACGAGCGGCATCCGGACATGGACGCGCCCGACGGTCATCCGCGAACGGCGTTGCGGGTCCTCGAGGAGCTGGACGCGCCGCCGGAGCTCGTCCGCGGCATCGCGTCGCACGCCGACTTCCTCGGGGTCTCGCGCGACAGCGACCTCGAGAAGACCCTGTTCGCGGTCGACGAGCTGAGCGGCTTCGTGGTCGCGGTGGCGGCCGTCCGGCCGGAGGGCCTGCGCGGCATGACCGCCAAGTCCGTGAAGAAGAAGCTGAAGACGCCCGCGTTCGC
This sequence comes from Paraconexibacter algicola, assembly GCF_003044185.1. GTDB lineage: Bacteria > Actinomycetota > Thermoleophilia > Solirubrobacterales > Solirubrobacteraceae > Paraconexibacter > Paraconexibacter algicola. Next base: position 102,020 of record NZ_PYYB01000006.1, on the reverse strand, counting down.
GGCGGCGGTGAGCCGCGACGACATCCGCGAGGGCGCAGCGGCCCTGGGCGTCGAGCTCGACGATCACATCCGCTTCGTGATCGGCGCGCTGGAGCCGCACGCCGCCGAGCTCGAGCTCGAGGGCGACGCCGGGTCGTGACGCTCGGGGGCGCCCGCTACCGGCGGGTGCTCGCGACTCCGGGGGTCGCCCCGCTGTACGCGTTGACCGTCCTTGGTCGCGTGCCGATCGGGCTGGTGACGATCGCGCTGGTCCTGTTCCTGCGCGAGGAGACCGGATCGTTCACGGTCGCCGGACTGGCGGCGGCGGGGTACGCGCTGGGCACCGGGCTCGTCGCGCCGTTCCTGGGACGGCTGATCGACCGGCTGGGCCAGCGGCCCGTCCTCCTCCCGCTCGCCGTCGTGCACGCGACGAGCATGGCCTGCCTGGTCCCGTTGGGGCACGCGGACGTCCACCCCGCCGTGCTGGTCGCGGTCGCATGGGTGACCGGCGCGACCGTCCCGCCGCTGTCGAGCGCGCTGCGCGCCCTGTGGCCGACGCTCCTGGGCGAGGAGCGCGACGAGCTGCTGCCGGCCGCGCTGGCGCTCGACGCGATCGCGATCGAGCTGATCTTCGTGACCGGTCCGCTGCTGGTGGCGGCCGCGGCGGCGGTCCTCGTGCCCGAGGCGGCGCTGCTCTTCGGGGCGGCGCTGACGCTCGCGGGGACGGTCGCATTCGTGGCGCAGCCGGCGTCGCGCGCGACGGGGCCGTCGGTGCGGACCGGGGATCACGGCCTGCTGGGCGCGATGGCGGCACCGGGGGTCCGCGCGGTGGTGCTGTGCACGGTGCCCGCCGGGTTCTGCTTCGGGGCGACGGAGGTCGCGCTGCCGGCGTTCGCGCGCGCGGAAGGCGCCCCGGACGCCGCGGGCCTGCTGCTGGCGGCGTGGGCGCTGACGAGCGCCGCGGGCGGCTTCGCCTACGGGGCGCGGTCGTGGACGTCGCCGGTGGCGCAGCGCTGGCCGCTGCTCCTGCTGGGGTGCGGCGTGACGTTCCTGCCGCTCGCGCTGGCGCCGTCGGTCGCCGTGATGGTGCCGCTGGCGATGGTCGCGGGCTGCTGCATCGCCCCGGCGATCACGGCGGGGAACGAGCTCGTCGGGCGGCTCGCCCCGTCGGGGGTCGGGACGGAGGCCTACACGTGGGTGACGATGGCGCTCGTCGGCGGGATCGCGGGCGGCAACGCGGTCGCGGGCGCGCTGGCGGAGGGGCCGGGCTGGCGGGCCGCGGTGCTGACCGCGGCGATCGTCGCGCTGGCGGGCGGTGCGCTGGCCACGACCCGGCGTCGAGCGCTGGTCGCCGCTCCGTCCCTGTCCGGCGCCGAGGCGCCTCGCTAGGGTGGATCGCCATGAGCGACCGGCTGAAGATCATCATCCTCGAGGGCGACGAGACCGGTCAGGAGCTGCTCGAGCAGGCCGTGCGCGTGCTCGCTCCCGACGTCGTGGACCTCGAGCTCGACCTCGAGCGGTTCGACCTGTCGCTGGAGCATCGGCGCGCCACCGACAACCAGGTCGTCTCCGACGCGGCGCAGGCGATGCGCGAGTGCGGGCTGGGGATCAAGGCGGCGACGATCACGCCGGAGGGCAAGGACGACGTCGGCTCCCCGAACCGGCTGCTGCGCGAGGGGATCGACGGCAAGGTGATCGTGCGGACCGGGCGGCGGATCCCGGGCATCACGCCCGTCGGGGGGACCTACCACCCGATCAGCGTCGTGCGCATGGCGGTCGGCGATGCGTACGGGGCCGAGCAGTGGCGCGAGGGCGAGGAGGGGTCGCCCGACGAGGTCGCCTTCCGCACCGAGCGGATCTCCCGCAGCGTGTGCCGCGCGGTGTCCGACTACGCGTTCCAGACCGCCCGGAAGATGGGCGGCAAGGTCTACGGCGGTCCGAAGTGGACGGTCTCCCCCGTCTACGAGGGCATGCTCAAGGAGGAGATGGACGCGGCGGCCGAGCGCTACCCGGACGTGACCTACCGCCCGGTGCTGATCGACGCGACGTACGCGGGGCTCGTGTCGGGCGCGACGGAGACGCCGCTGGTGATCCCGGCGCTGAACCGCGACGGCGACTGCCTGAGCGATCTGGTGATGCCGATGTTCGGGTCGATCGCGGGCGCCGAGAGCGTGCTGCTGGCCTTCGACGAGGACTACACGACGACGGTCGCGATGGCGGAGGCGCCGCACGGCACCGCTCCGGCGCTGATGGGCAAGGACGTCGCGAACCCGATGGCGATGATCCTGAGCTGCGCCGCGGTGCTGCACCACGCCTCGACGGCCGGCGCGGGCCCTAAGGCGGAGCGGGCCTCGCGCGCGATCTACGAATCGGTGCTCGAGGCGACGGCGGCCGGGGTGCGCACGCCGGACCTGGGCGGCCATGTCGGCACCACGGAGTTCACGAGCGACGTGATCGCCCGGATCCGCACGAAGATCGAGGTCTGGTCTTCGCTGGGCTCCACGGTCTAGCGGCGCCGTCGGCGCAGCCGCGCGGCGCGCTGGACCTCGACCGAGGCGAGGTGCCGCCGGCGTCGGCGGTGGTAGAGCTTGCGCTGCAGGTAGAGCGTGACGACACCGGCGAGGAGAATGCCGGCGACGTTCACGGCGAGCTGCTGCACGGACCCCGAGAAGCCGTCCCAGTCCTCGTACGCGGCGGTGATGCCGATGTTCGCCGCCGCGGGGATCGTCGTCACCGAGATCAGGACCCCGATCAGGGCGCCGGACTTCTGCGTCGTGAGCGACAGGACGCCGGCGGCCCCGGCGCACGCGGCGACGAAGAAGGCGAGGAAGTCGGGGTTGGAGATGATCGACGACAGGTTGTGGTCGGCCTCGGAGAACACGTCGGGGGTCACGCCGGTCAGGCGGAACGCCTGCGAGGCGAGGTAGGCGGCGACGATCGCGACGGGGAAGCCGACGAGCAGCGCCCCGAGCGACTTGAGCGCGAGGCGCTGTCGCCACTGCACGAACGCGACGCTGAAGCCGGCGATCGGCCCGAACTCGGGGCCGACGACCATGGCGCCGACGATGAGGATCGGGCTGTCGAGGAAGATGCCGACGGCGGCGATCAGCGACGCGAGCACCATGAAGGTCAGGTACACGCCGGAGAGGGTGGCGCTCTCGGAGGTCTTGGCCTCGACGTCCTCCCAGATCACCGCGTCGGATGGGCTGCCGGGCGCGATGCGCTCCGCCTCCTCGGCGACGCGCGAGAGCGCCGTGTCGACGATCTCGACGGCGATCGAGCCGTCCTGGTCGATCCGCAGCCGGCGCAGGTCGGAGAGGACGACGCTCGCGTCCTCGCGTGCGACGTCGCAGAGCACGACGTCCCCGACGGGGCTGCGCGCCGCTCCGGGCAGGACGATGATGCTCGTCACCGCGGGCGTGCACTCCAGGACCTCGAGAACGTCGTCGACGCGCCCGTGCGGCACGACCAGCCGGAGATGAACCACGCAAACAGCGTACTTCCGCGCAAGATCCGTTGCAGCTTCGCAGGGCGAAATCCGCATGGACAAGCCAAAAACGAGCGATCAGACCACGGGGAACATCCGTTCGCCCCGTTCCGTCCGCCCACCGCCGTACCGTTGCGAACACATGTTCTCCCCCACGCTTGGAACCCCCGCCGCCACGAGCTCCCTGCGGAGCGTCGTGCGCCGGGCCGTCGACGCGGTCGTGAGCTTCGCCCTGCTCGAGGATCTCGACGATCCGAAGAGCCCGCCAGTCCTCGTCGACCATCGCGAGCGCTCGCGCCGCCCGGGGCCGTCCGCCCCGCGCCGTGATCGGCCCCGGCGCCCGGGTGCGCCTCTCGCGGCCGAGCAGCACTGCACCGCGCCGTCCTCGGCCCGGTCGCGGCAGCGACAGCCACACGTCCCCGTGTGAGGTCGTGGCCTGGGAGGGCCACCGGAGATCCAGAACGCTGTACCGGAGGGCCGCCGTGGGGGCGGCCCTCCGTCGTTGTCGGCTCGGCCGCCGACACGTACCTCGTCGTCCGCCGAGCAGCGCACCGGCCGCTGACCTCGACGTTGGCCGGCATCGCCCGTCGACGAGCACTCCGAAGGCGCCCGGGCCCCGACCTCGAGCACGCCCTCCCACCGCAAGCCCAGGATGCCCGCCGCCGGACCGGCCAGCACGCCACCGCCCCTGCTCGGGCTCGCCTCGACCGCCGCGGAACCGCACCGGCCCCAACCGGCCGATCACCAAGGCACGCTGTGTGCTTGGTCCGGGTGCGGGGTGCGGTCGTGAGCGGCATCCGGTGCGCGGCCGGAGGCCGCGTGCCGCAGCGAGCGGCCGGACCCCACACCGACACCGAAAACACCGCGCTCCCGCCACCGCCTCTGACCGTCGTGACCGAGCTCCGCCTCCGTCGCCGAACGCGCCGTCCCGCTCCGCCTAACGTGCCCCGATGGCCCCCGCACGACGACGGCGTAGAGCCGCCGCTCTTGCAGCGTGGCGTGCGGTGCTGCTGCCGCTGCCCCGGCCTGTTGCGGGTACGCCTGCCAGGCCACCAAGGCGTGCGGTGCCCCACCTCGAGCCGCGGAGTCACGTGAACCCGGAACACGGGCGGGTGTGGGGTACGGTCGTGAGCGACATCCGGTGCGCGGCCGGAGGCCGCGTGCCGCAGCGAACGACCGCACCCCACACCTACACCCCGGCAGCCGGCCCAAAGCCGCAACTTGCCCTAGGAACGACGAAAGGCCGCCCCTTTCGGGACGGCCTTTGCGTCAATTTAAACCGGCGGCGACCTACTCTCCCAGGCCCTTGCGGGCCAAGTACCATCGGCGCTGAGGGGCTTAACTGCTCTGTTCGGAAAGGGAAGAGGTGTTTCCCCCTCGCCATAACCACCGGAAACTCGTGAGAGCACCCACCCGGGGTCCTTCAAAACTGCACAGTTCGCCACACTACGGGTACCACTGAAAAAATATCCGTCAAGCCCTCGACCCATTAGTACCGCTCACCTTCACGCCTCACGGCGCTTCCAGATGCGGCCTATCAACCTGGTGGTCTACCAGGGGTCTTACCCTCTCAAGGAGGTGGGAGAACTCATCTTGTGGCCGGCTTCCCGCTTAGATGCTTTCAGCGGTTATCCGATCCGGACGTAGCTAGGCTGCGATGCCCTTGGCAGAACAACAGCTACACCAGAGGTCCGTTCACCCCGGTCCTCTCGTACTAGGGGCAAATCCACTCAATTCTCCAACGCCCACGGCAGATAGGGACCGAACTGTCTCACGACGTTCTGAACCCAGCTCGCGTACCGCTTTAATGGGCGAACAGCCCAACCCTTGGGACCTACTTCAGCCCCAGGATGCGACGAGCCGACATCGAGGTGCCAAACCGGGCCGTCGATGTGGACTCTTGGGCCCGATAAGCCTGTTATCCCCGGAGTACCTTTTATCCGTTGAGCGACGGCACTTCCACTTGCTACCGCCGGATCACTAAGACCTGCTTTCGCACCTGCTCGACCTGTCGGTCTCACAGTCAAGCTCCCTTACTGCCTTTGCACTCTTCGCACGATTTCCAACCGTGCTGAGGGAACCTTTGTGCGCCTCCGTTACATTTTGGGAGGCGACCGCCCCAGTCAAACTACCCGCCTGGCACTGTTCCCCGCCCGGATTCACGGAGCGGAGTTAGATGTCCAATACACCAAGGGTGGTATCTCAAGGATGGCTCCACACCAGCCGCAGCCGATGCTTCAAAGCCTCCCACCTATCCTGAGCGAAATGGACCGAACACCAATACCAAGTTGTAGTAAAGGTTCACGGGGTCTTTCCGTCTAGCCGCGGGTACTCGGCATCTTCACCGAGACTGCAATTTCACCGAGCCCCTCGTTGAGACAGCGTTCAAGTCGTTACGCCATTCGTGCAGGTCGGAACTTACCCGACAAGGAATTTCGCTACCTTAGGACCGTTATAGTTACGGCCGCCGTTTACCGGGGCTTAGCTTCGATGCTTCGGGTCAAGCCCTAACATCTCCACGTAACCTTCCGGCACCGGGCAGGCGTCAGCCCCTATACGTCGTCTTTCGACTTAGCAGAGACCTGTGTTTTTGGTAAACAGTCGCTTGAACCTATTCACTGCGGCCCCCTCAGGCTCCACCCGCGAGGGGCTTCACCTTACTGGGGCGCTCCTTATCCCGAAGTTACGGAGCAATTTTGCCGAGTTCCTTAACGAGGGTTATCTCGATCACCTTAGTATTCTCTACTTGCCCACCTGTGTCGGTTTTGGTACAGGCACGCGCAATCTCCCTAGAGGCTTTTCTTGGAGGCATGGCGTCAAGGACTCGCCGGCTCATAAGCCAGCTGGCATCGTGTCTCGGCTTAAAGGGCCCCGCATTTGACTAGGGCCCAACCTACGCACTTACCCCAGGACGACCATCGCCTGGGATCCTCTAGCCTTCCCCGTCCCCCCATCGGTCAAACGATCACGACGTGGTACAGGAATATCAACCTGTTGGCCATCGACTACGCCTTTCGGCCTCGCCTTAGGTCCTGACTAACCCTGGGCAGACGAACTTTACCCAGGAACCCTTGGGCAATCGGCGGAGGGGATTCTCACCCCTCTTTCGTTACTCATGCCAGCATTCTCACTTCCCATGCCTCCACGGCTGGCTTACGCCGCCGCTTCACTGGCATAGGAACGCTCTCCTACCGCGCGATCAAAGATCGCACCCGCGGCTTCGGTGGTTAGCTTGAGCCCCGTTACATTATCCGCGCCCGAACACTTGACCAGTGAGCTGTTACGCACTCTTTCAAGGGTGGCTGCCTCTAAGCCAACCTCCTGGTTGTCTATGCACTCGGACATCGTTTGCCACTTAGCTAACACTTTGGGACCTTAGCCGGCGGTCTGGGCTGTTTCCCTTTCGACGCTGAAGTTTATCCCCCAGCAACTGACTCCCAGGGTAGACATAATGGTCTTCGGAGTTTGCCTGAATTTGGTAACCTGGTGGGGCCCCGCGTCCAAACAGTGCTCTACGGCCACAATGCAATTTACCTGAGGCTATACCTAAATATATTTCGGAGAGAACCAGATATCACTGAGTTTGATTAGCCTTTCACTCCGACCCACAGGTCATCCGCCCAGTTTTCAACCTAGGTCGGTTCGGTCCTCCACGAGGTCTTACCCCCGCTTCAACCTGCCCATGGGTAGCTCACTCAGTTTCGGGTCTGCCGCGTACGACTCAAGACGCCCTATTAGGACTCGCTTTCGCTACGGCTCCGCTCATCGCTTAACCTTGCCGCACACGAGCAACTCGCTGGCTCGTTATGCAAAAAGCACGCCGTCACATCACGAGGATGCTCCGACCGCTTGTAGGCACACGGTTTCAGGTACTATTTCACTCCCCTTCCGGGGTACTTTTCACCTTTCCCTCACGGTACTAGTCCGCTATCGGTCACCTAGGAGTACTTAGCCTTGGAGGGTGGTCCCCCCAGGTTCAGTCCACGTTTCACGTGTGTGGACCTACTCAGGAACGCTTGACAGCAGGTCATGAGGTTTCGCGTACGGGACGGTTGCCCTCTCTGGTGCACGGTTCCACGTGCTTCCGCTACCACATGACTTTGTAACTGCTGCCTGGCCGACCATGACCAGGAACAAGCGCCCTACAACACCGGACACGCAACGCATGGTCGCTTACACGAGCCCGGTTTGGGCTGATCCCTTTTCGCTCGCCACTACTCAGGGAGTCTCGGTTGATTTACTTTCCTCGGGGTACTGAGATGTTTCACTTCCCCCGCTTACCTTCCACTGGCCTATGTGTTCAGCCAGCGATGACGCCGCATTACCAGCGCCGGGTTTCCCCATTCGGAAATCCGCGGGTCAAAGGCTATTCAACGCCTCACCGCGGCTTATCGCAGTCGTTCACGTCCTTCATCGGCTCTAGGTGCCTAGGCATCCACCGTGTGCCCTTACTATCTTGACGGTGATCAACCGAACGGACAGGGTTAGTCCCCGTTCGGCTGGTGATACCCGTAAACCCGATGCGCTTATCGAAGCATCGGGCTTGTGGCTACTGTGCAGTTTTCAAGGACCGCCGAGAGGGCTGGTGCCAGGCCGGCGCAGCACGGTGGCTGGCCGACGGGCGCCGGTCTCTCACAACTCAACAGCATGCAAGCCTCGTGATCGAGCGGTATTGCCGATCAGGGCAGGCCAGGTTCGGTCGACATGCTAGGCCGATCAGGCGTAGCTGGCCGGTCCAGACGTCGGTGCTCACGAAGAGCGGTGACGCCGGCCTTGAGCGCGTTTCCGATCGGGTGCCCGAAGGCACTCCCTAGAAAGGAGGTGATCCAGCCGCACCTTCCGGTACGGCTACCTTGTTACGACTTCACCCCAGTCACGAGCCCCACCTTCGACGGCTGCCTCCCTTGCGGGTTAGCCCACCGGCTTCGGGTGTTGCTCACTCCCGTGGTGTGACGGGCGGTGTGTACAAGGCCCGGGAACGTATTCACCGCGGCAATGCTGATCCGCGATTACTAGCAACTCCACCTTCATGCAGGCGAGTTTCAGCCTGCAATCCGAACCGAGACGCGCTTTAAGGGATTCGCTCCACCTCGCGGTATCGCAGCCCTCTGTACGCGCCAATGTAGCACGTGTGTAGCCCTGGACATAAGGGGCATGATGACTTGACGTCATCCCCACCTTCCTCCGGTTTGTCACCGGCAGTCTCGCATGAGTCCCCAACTAAATGCTGGCAACATGCGACGGGGGTTGCGCTCGTTGCGGGACTTAACCCAACATCTCACGACACGAGCTGACGACAGCCATGCACCACCTGTGAACCTGCTCCGAAGAGAAACCCTGTTTCCAGGGCGGTCAGGTACATGTCAAGCCCAGGTAAGGTTCTTCGCGTTGCGTCGAATTAAACCACATGCTCCGCTGCTTGTGCGGGCCCCCGTCAATTCCTTTGAGTTTTAGTCTTGCGACCGTACTCCCCAGGCGGGGCACTTAATGCGTTAGCTTCGGCACGGAAGGAGTCGACACCTCCCACACCTAGTGCCCATCGTTTACGGCGTGGACTACCAGGGTATCTAATCCTGTTTGCTCCCCACGCTTTCGCGTCTCAGCGTCAGTCACGTCCCAGAGTGCTGCCTTCGCCATTGGTGTTCCTCCTGATATCTGCGCATTTCACCGCTACACCAGGAATTCCACACTCCTCTTCCGGACTCGAGCTTGGCAGTATCAACCGGCATCCCAGGGTTGAGCCCTGGGCTTTCACAGCTGACTTACCAAGCCGCCTACACGCGCTTTACGCCCAATGATTCCGGACAACGCTTGCACCCTACGTATTACCGCGGCTGCTGGCACGTAGTTAGCCGGTGCTTCTTGTGAAGGTACCGTCACTCCGGCCGGCTATTCACCGGCGAAGCTTCGTCCCAACTGAAAGGGGTTTACAACCCGAAGGCCTTCTTCCCCCACGCGGCGTTGCTGCGTCAGGCTTTCGCCCATTGCGCAAGATTCCCCACTGCTGCCTCCCGTAGGAGTCTGGGCCGTGTCTCAGTCCCAGTGTGGCTGATCGTCCTCTCAGACCAGCTACCCATCGTCGCCTTGGTAGGCCGTTACCCCACCAACAAGCTAATGGGCCGCGGGCCCATCCCGATGCGGAGGCCGAAGCTTCCTTTCCTCGCTCCCCTTAGAGGGAGAGAGCACATTTGGTATTAGCTCCGGTTTCCCGGAGTTGTCCCAATCATCGGGGCAGGTTACCCACGTGTTACTCACCCGTTCGCGGCTCTGCCACCGGGCAAGCCCGGTTTCGTCGCTCCACTTGCATGTGTTAAGCACGCCGCCAGCGTTCGTCCTGAGCCAGGATCAAACTCTCCGTGAAGAACTTCACTAAGAGTCTGTCTGACATGTTCTGGAGCCGCCATACACAAATGCGGCTCCGTCTGACAGGGTTACTACTGGCACTTCTCTATTTGTTGCCCACCGGCCGTCCCGAAGGACCCCGGCGGGTCGAACCTGGACGTACATTCCGGCTCTGGCTAGACCAGAGCGAAAGGTACGCATGCTGTTGAGTTGTCAAAGACCGCTGCGCCTCTCGCAGTGAGGGGGACTCCCTCTTGCAGACGCTCGCCCCGGTGATGTTCCCCCGGGGCGACGGGGCCGAGGCGACTATCACGCTCCGACACTTTGGGTCAACTTCGCCCGGTGTGTGCGGCGCGCCGTCTGAACGGCGGAGCGGAAAGGTAGCACGGGGTTTTCCAGCGTGCGTTCCGGGTGAGGCCGATTTCTTGGGCCCGACGGGCCAAGACGGCTCTACCACGGGGCTAATCCGTGATTTTCAGGCGCGTAAACGCTCGCTTTCCGACCTGGAGGACCTTCCCGTCCAGATCGGAAGCCGGCAGATCGAGCCCGTCCGCGGGCACCACGCTGCCGTCCAGCTTCACGCCGCCGCCGGCCAGGAGTCGCCGGGCCTCGCCCCGTGAGCGCCCGAACGCTTCCGCGATCACCGCGGGGAGATGGACGCTTCCCGCGTCGGGCGCCACCGAGAACGTCGGGACGTCGTCCGGGACCGCCTTCGCCACGAACACCGCGTCGAAGCGCTCCTGCGCCGCGACCGCGGCGTCCGTGGAGTGGAAGCGCTCCACGATCGCGCGCGCGAGCGCGCGCTTCGCGTCTCGAGGACCGGTGCCGTCGGGCGGGTCCGGCACGGCGAGCAGCGCCCGCCAGGTCGCCATCGCCTCGTCCGGGATCGAGAGCGTGCGCCCGTACATCTCGTCGGGCGCCTCGGTCACCCCGATGTGGTTGCCCAGCGACTTGCTCATCTTGTCCACGCCGTCGACCCCCGGGAGGATCGGCAGGGTCAGGATGCTCTGCTCCGGCACGCCGAAGTGGCGTTGCAGGTCGCGCCCGAGCAGGAGGTTGAAGGTCTGGTCGGTGCCGCCCAGCTCGACATCGGCACGGATCGCGACCGAGTCGTAGCCCTGCATCAGCGGGTAGAGCAGCTCGAGCACCGAGATCGGCTGGCGCGCGGCGAACCGCTTGGCGAAGTCGTCGCGCTCCAGCAGCTGCGCCACCGTCGTCGTCCGCGCGATCCGGAAGAGCTCCTCCATCTTCATGTCGAGCCACTCGCCGTTGAACCGCACCTCGAGGAGGTCCGGGTCCTCGCGCAGCACCCGGAACGCCTGCTCCTGGTACGTCCTCGCGTTCGCGTCGATCTCCTCGCCGGACAGCGCGGGACGGGTCGACGAGCGACCGCTCGGGTCCCCCACGCGCGCGGTGTAGTCGCCGACGATGAGCACCACCCGGTGGCCGAGGTCCTGGAACTCGCGGAGCTTCTGCAGCACCACGGTGTGCCCCAGGTGCAGATCGGGCGCGGTCGGGTCCAGCCCGAGCTTCACGCGGAGCTGGCGTCCCTCGCGGGCCGCCTCCTCCAGGCGGCGCTGCAGCGCACCGTCCGGCAGCGCTGCCACGGTGTTGCGGGTCAGGAACGCGGCGTCGGAGGCGGGATCGGGCATCGGGCCCGATGGTAGACTCATCGCTCCGCCGGAGCCGGTTGCCGCCCACGTTCCGACGCCTCTCCCCCGACCGACCGCGCGAGCGCACGCGTGGCGCGCGACGTCGCGGAGCACCCCACGATGAGCGACTTCGAGGGCACGAACATCACTCCGCTTCCGGTCGAGCCCGCCCCGGGCCGCCGGCGCCGCCCGCGCGTGAAGTGGTTCCGGCTGCTGCTGCTGCTCGTGCCGCTCGGGCTGCTCGCGGTCGTCTCCACGGTCTTCGGGATGATGATGGCCGTCGCGTCGGACCTCCCGGACCTCGAGAACCGGCCCGAGTACCGCGAGAAGGGCGGCGCCCGGAACTCGGTGATGGTCGACATCCGCGGCCGCGAGCTCGGCCTGCTGGCCAGCAACCAGAACCGGATCATCCTCACCGACAGCAGCGACATCTCGCCGTACATGAAGTCGGCGATCATCGCGGTCGAGGACGAGCGGTTCTACGAGAACTCCGGCGTCGACCTGCGCGGCATCGGCCGCGCGTTCGTCAACGACGTCATCAAGGGCGGCGCCCGCCAGGGCGGCTCGACCATCACGCAGCAGTTCGTGAAGAACGCGATGGACGCGCAGGACGAGCGGACCGTCTTCCAGAAGCTGCGCGAGTCCGCGCTCGCCTACCACCTCACGCGCAAGTGGTCCAAGGACAAGATCCTGCGCGAGTACCTGAACTCGATCTACTTCGGCAACGGCGCCTACGGCGTCGAGGCCGCGGCGCGGACCTACTTCGGCAGCGACCCCAACCACCAGGGCTGCGGGACCGAGAAGCGCCCGTGCGCGAAGGAGCTCGAGCCGCACGAGGCCGCGCTGCTGGCCGGCGTCGTCGCCTCACCATCCGGCTACGACCCGACGGTGAACCCGCGTGACGCCGAGATCCGCCGCAACATCGTCCTCGACAAGATGCTCGAGCAGGGCCGCATCAGCGCGACCCAGCACCGCGAGGCGGTCGCGGCCCCGCTCTACGGCGGCGAGGTCGCCCCGCCGAGGGTCGAGTCCAAGGCGCCCTACTTCACCTCCTGGGTGCGCCAGCAGCTCGTCGACAAGTTCGGCGCGCGGCGCGCGTTCGAGGGCGGGCTGCGGATCCGCACGACCCTCGACCTCGACCTGCAGCGCGAGGCGCAGCGGGCCGTGGACGCGTTCCTGCCCAACCCGACCGGGCCCACGGCCGCGCTCGTCGCGATCGACAACCGCTCCGGCGAGGTGCGCGCGATGGTCGGCGGGCGCGACTACGACACCGCCCCGTTCAACCTCGCGACCCAGGGCCAGCGCCAGCCCGGATCGTCGTTCAAGCCCTTCATCCTCGCCGAGGCCCTGCGCCAGGGGATCGGGCCCGGGTCGCTGTGGCCGTCGCGCAAGCGCGAGTTCACCGTGCCGGGCACCGACGGCCAGGAGAAGTTCGTCGTGAACAACTTCGACGACAACTACTCCGGGGTCTCGACCCTCGCGCGCGGACTGACCTTCTCCGACAACGCCGTCTACGCGGCCGCCGGCATCAAGGTCGGCACCCGCAAGGTCGCCCGGCTGGCCCGGCGCATGGGCATCCGCACCCCGGTGTCGGACAACTACGCGATGACGCTCGGCGGGCTCAAGCAGGGCGTCACGCCGCTCGACCTCGCCCACGCGTACGAGACGTTCGCCGAGAAGGGCCTGCGCGTGTACGGCACGCTGGGCACGAGCAACCAGGGCCCCGTCGCGATCCGCGAGGTCGAGAACGCCGACACGAAGCGCTGCGTGACGCTCGCCGGGACCGACCGCTGCGTGAAGAAGAACCGCCGCAAGACGCGCCGCGTCCTGTCCAAGGAGGTCGCCGAGACCGCGACGTCGATCATGTCGACCGTCGTCACGCAGGGGTCCGGCAAGCGGGCCGCCTTCGGCCAGTTCGCCGCCGGCAAGACCGGCACCACGGAGAACTTCGGCGACGCGTGGTTCGTCGGCTTCACCGACCGGATGACCGTCGCCGTCTGGGTCGGCTATCCCGACGCCTTCAAGCCGATGGAGACGGAGTTCGCCGGCGAGCCCGTCGCCGGCGGCACCTTCCCGGCCCAGATCTGGCGCGAGTTCATGATCAGCGCCAACCGCGTGATCGACGAGCGCGTCGCCGCGGAGCGCAAGGCCAAGGGCCTGCCGCCGAAGACCCAGACCACCACGGTGCCGCCCGTCGCGACGCCCGGGACCGCCGCCCCGACCACCGGGAGCGCCGGCGCCGCCGACGCCGACACCGCGGAGCCCGAGGGCGACACCGGCGGCGGGAACGGCGGCGGCGAGGCCCAGACGCAGACCGGCGCCGGCCAGCAGGCCCAGCCCGCCGACCCGGCCCCCGCCCCGGCGGCCACCCCGCCGCCGGCGGCGACCCCGCCGCCCGCCGCCACCCCGGCCGCCCCGGCCGACGGCGGCGCCGGGGGAGCCGTCCCACCGACGCCCTGACCCCGGCGTCCCGCTCGGGCCCGGGTCAGCCGGTGCCGTGGTGCAGCAGCCCCGGCGGATACGGGCGGGACACCCGCCGGCTGCCGCGCAGGCAGAAGCGCCACGGCAGCTCGACCGCCTTCGTGATGCCGATCCGCGTCCCGGTGACGAGCTCCGGGACCACCCCCGGCTCCCGGGCGCGGATCCGCACCGGCCCGTCGACGAGCGACGTCGCGTTCTCGGTCAGCTCGATCCCCAGGGCCTGCGTGAGCTTGCCCGGCCCGTTGCAGAGGTCCCGCTCGTGGACCGGACCGCGGCGTGCGCGCATCAGCTCCACCCCCGCGGTCGGGTCGAGCGCGCGGACGAGGACCGCCGCGCCCACGTCCTCGCCCTCGCAGACCGCGTTGATCAGCGCGTGGATCCCGTAGGAGCGGTACACGTACGCGGTCCCGGGCGCCGCGAACAGCGTCGAGGTCCGTGCCGTCAGGCCCACGTAGGCGTGGCACGCCGCCTCCGTGTGGTGGTAGGCCTCGGTCTCGACGATGCGCCCCGCGGTCTCGCCGTGGACGAGCTCGCAGCCGACGAGGTCGCGCGCGACCTCCAGCACCGGACGGTCGTAGAACGCGGCGTCGAGGACCGCGCCGCTCACGCCAGCTGCGCGCGCGCCAGGTCCAGCTGCTCGCGCACCCGGGCCAGCGCGGTCCCGCCCTCGGAGACCTTCGACTCCAGCCACGACGACTGCTCGAACACCGATGCGGCGTCGTCACCGAGCTCGGCGACCGTCACGTCGGCGAGCGTACGTCCCTGCTCCACCGCCTCGCGGACCAGCCGCGCGACGACGCCGTGCGCCTCGCGGAACGGCGTGCCCCGCACGACGAGGAAGTCGGCGAGGTCGACCGCCGCGATCATCTGGTCGGAGGCCGCCGCCGACATCGCCTCGCGATGGAACTCCGCCGTCTCGAGCATCCCCTGCGCCGCGGCGATGCAGATCTCGACCGTGTCGACCGCGTCGAACAGGTGCTCCTTGTCCTCCTGGAGGTCCTTGTTGTAGGTCAGCGGGAGCGCGTGGATCACGCCGTGGAGCGCCGCCTGGTGCGCCCACACGCGCGGCGCCTTGCCGCGCAGGAGCTCCGCCGCGTCCGGGTTCTTCTTCTGCGGCATGATCGAGGACCCCGACGACCACGCGTCCGACAGGGTCATGAAGCCGAACTCGGTGCTCGCCCACAGCACGATCTCCTGGCCCAGGCGGCTCAGGTGCGTCGCGCAGACCGACAGGGCGTGCAGCAGGTCCAGGGCGAAGTCCCGGTTGGAGACGCTGTCGACGGAGTTCGCGGTCACGCCGTCGAAGCCGAGCTCGGTGGCGACCATCCGCCGGTCGGTGTCGAAGTTCACGCCCGCCAGGGCGCCCGCGCCCAGCGGCAGCTCCGCGGTCGCGTCGAGGACCGCGCGGAAGCGCGCGATGTCCCGCGTGGTCATCCAGAAGTACGCGAGCAGGTGGTGCGAGAGGTACACCGGCTGGGCGCGCTGCAGGTGCGTGTAGCCCGGCAGCGGCCAGTCGAGGTGGGCCTGCGCGACCTCGAGCACGACCCGGCGCAGCGCCTCGAGCTGCCCGATGATCCGCTCCGCGCTGTCGCGCGTGAACATCGCCAGGTCGGTGATCACCTGGTCGTTGCGGGAGCGACCGGTGTGGAGCTTGCCGCCCGGGGCGCCGACGATCTCCGTCAGGCGCCGCTCGACCGCCATGTGGATGTCCTCGTCGTCCTCGCGGAAGGGGAAGCTGCCGTCGCGCAGCTCGGCCTCCACCGCGTCGAGCCCCGCGAGGATCGCGGTGAGGTCGTCGTCCCCGATGATCGAGCGCGCCGCGAGCATCCGCGCGTGCGCGCGGGACTGGGCGACGTCGAACGGCCACAGCCGCCGGTCGAACGACAGCGACGTGTTCATCGCCTGGAAGGCGGGATCCTGGGGCAGCGAGAAGCGCGACATGGACGCCGCAGGTTAGTGGCAGACGGGCCGCGCCCGCCGCTCAGCCGCGCGCGAAGCCGTCGGCGATCTGGGCGACCTGGGTCGCCAGCACGAACCCGAGCAGGTACAGGGTCGTCCCCCACCCCACCCAGCCGCCGCTGTCGCGCCGGCCGAAGCGGCCGCGCGCCCGGTGGTCGTGCACCGCGGCGGGCACGAAGCAGAGGAGCCCGAGCGCCATCAGCACCCACGGCGTCCAGCCGCTCACGAGGTACGCGGCGTCGAGCGAGAAGTTCGCGGCGATCCGCGCCACGAGGTCGTGCCACAGCAGCACGGGGAGCGCGGCGGCGAGGACGAGCCCCGCGACGGCCGAGCCCCGCCCGCTCATCCCCGCAGCACCTCGGCGAGCACCGCGGCGACGCGGTCGACCTGGCCCTCGGTCATCTCCGGGAAGAACGGCAGCGCCACCGAGCGGGCGGCGACGTCCTCGCAGACCGGGAACTCGCCCTCCCGGTGCCCGTGCACCTCGCGGTAGTAGCTCATCAGGTGGATGGCCGGCAGGTACGGCTTGCTCTGCACGCCGCGGGAACGCAGGTCGCGGATCACCTGGTCGCGGTCGCGCTCGCGCGGGACCTGCACGACGAACACGAACCAGCCGCGGCGCTCGCGGTCGCGGTCCTCGCACGGCAGGCCAAGCCCCACGTCCGCCGCCAGCGGTGCGAGCGCCTCCCGGTACGCGGCGGCGACCCGCGCGCGGTCCGCGAGCATCCCGTCGAGCCGGTCGAGCTGCGCGAGGCCGACCGCCGCCTGCAGGTCGCTGAGCCGGTAGTTGAAGCCGAGCCGGTCGTGGTCGAGCCAGCCCATGTCGGGGGCGCGGCCCTGGTTGCGCTCGCTGTCGATGCGCGCCTTCATCGACGCGTCGCCCATCGTGACGAGCCCGCCCTCGCCCGTGGTCAGCTGCTTGTTGGCGTAGAAGCCGAAGACCGCGGGATGGCCGCGCCCTCCGACCGGGACGCCCTCGCGGTCCAGGGCGCCGAGCGCCTCGCAGGCGTCCTCGACGATCGGCAGGCCGAGCCGCTCGAACGCCGGCAGGTCGGCGGGATAGCCGAAGATGTGGACCGGCAGGACCGCGGTCGTGCGCTCGGTCACCGCGGCCGCCGCCGCGGCCGGGTCGAGGTCGAGCGTGACCGGGTCGATGTCCGCGAACACCGGGGTCGCGCGCTCGAACACGATCGCGTTGGCGCTCGCGACGAAGCTGAACGGGGACGTCACGACCTCGTCGCCGTCCCGCACGCCGACCGCGCGCAGCGCCAGGTGCAGCCCGGCCGTGCCGCTCGACACCGCGCTCGCGTGGCGCGCCCCGACCTTCTCGGCGAAGCGCCGCTCGAACTCGGGGCCGGTCGGTCCGAGCGACAGCTGCCCGGAGCGCAGGACCGCGAGGACGCGCTCCTCCTCCTCCCGGCCGATCACCGGCTTGGCGACCGGGATCTCCTCGCTCATGCGGGGCGACCCGTGGTCGCGGGGTCGCCGTCCGCGTCGGCGGCCGGCGCGGGCTCGCGCGGCGCCTCCGCGTACTCGAAGGACTCCACGAGGGCCTGCCACGAGGCGGCGATGACGTTCTGCGCCACCCCGATCGTGCCCCACGTGCGCCGGCCGTCGGTGCTCTGCACGAGCACGCGCGTCGTCGCACCGGTGCCATGGTGCTGGTCCAGCAGCCGGACCTTGTAGTCCGTCAGCTCGATGTCGCGCAGGTGCGGGTGGAACTCCGCCACGACCGAGCGCAGCGCCGCGTCCAGCGCGTTGACCGGCCCGTTGCCCTCCGCGGAGCGCACGTAGCGCTCACCGCCGACCCAGATCTTGATGGTCGCCTCGCACTCGACGTGGCCCTGGGCGTTCTGGTCGACGATCGTGCGCCAGGACTCGAGCACGAACAGCGGCTCGTGCCCGCCCAGCTCCTTGCGCAGCAGCAGCTCGAAGGAGCCGTCGGCCGCCTCGAACTGGTATCCGTCGGCCTCCAGCTCCTTGACGCGGTCGATGACCCGCTGGGCCGTCGCGTCGTCGACCTCGAGGCCGACGGCCGCCGCCTTCTCGCTGACCGTGTGGCGGCCGGCGAGCTCGGAGACGATCAGCTGGCGCTCGTTGCCGACGAGCTCGGGCTCCATGTGCTCGAAGGTCGAGGCGTCGGCGCGGACCCCGGCGACGTGCAGGCCGCCCTTGTGCGCGAAGGCGTTGCGTCCCACGAACGGCTGGTTGGGGTCCGGGGCGAGGTTCAGGAGCTCGTCGACGAAGTGCGCGGTCGCGGTCAGCTTCTCGATCCGGTCACCGGGCAGGACGTCGTATCCGAGCTTGAACTGCAGGTTGCCGATGATCGACACGAGGTTCGCGTTGCCGGTGCGCTCGCCGATGCCGTTCATCGTGCCCTGCACCTGCGTGGCGCCGTTGAGCACCGCGGCGAGCGTGTTCGCGACGCCGCACTCGAGGTCGTTGTGGCAGTGGATGCCGACCTCGACGTCGCGGCCGAGCGCGGCGACCACCTCGCCGACCGCGGTGCCGACCTGGTGCGGCAGCGAGGAGCCGTTGGTGTCGCACAGCACGACCCGCTCGGCCCCGCCGCGCGCGGCGACCCGCAGGCACTCCAGCGCGTACTCCTCGTTGGCCCGCCAGGCGTCGAAGAAGTGCTCGGCGTCGTAGATGACGCGCTTGCCGCACCCGACGAGGAACGCGACCGACTCCTCGATCATCGCGAGGTTCTCCTCGCGTCCGACCTTGACGACCTTCTCGAGGTGCAGGTCCCAGGTCTTCCCCACGAGCGTGCAGACCGGCGCGAAGCACTCGGCGAGGATCCGGAGGTTCTCGTCGTCCTGCGCCGCCACACCGCGCCGTCGGGTCATCCCGAACGCGACGATCTGCGCGTGCTCGAAGCGCTCCTGCGCGAGCAGGCCGAAGAGCTCGAGCTCCTTCGGGTTGGACGCCGGGAAGCCGGCCTCGATCAGGTCGATCCCGAGCTCGTCGAGCCGGTGGGCGACGCGGACCTTCTCGCGCGCGGTGAGGGACATGCCCTCCCCCTGCATGCCGTCGCGCAGGGTGGCGTCGTAGAGCTGGACGGTGGAGTTCATCGGTCGGTGGTTCCTGGGGTACGGAGGTGGTCACGGGCGGGTGGCGGCGGCGGCCGTCGTCCCGCGCGGATCACCCGCGCCGGATCAGGCCGCCCCGGGAATTCGCCGGACCGCCGGCGCCGCCACGGACCGCACGTCAGGCCTCGACCGGGGCGGTCGCGGGCACCGGGTCCAGCCAGTCGCGGTACTGCGGGGCGCGCCCGTAGAGCGCGTCCTCGAAGGCGGACTGCACGGCCTTGGTGATCGGGCCCGGCTTGCCGGTGCCGACCGGGTGGTCGTCGATCTCGCGGATCGGGGTGAGCTCGGCGGCGGTGCCGGTGACGTACACCTCGTCCGCGAGGTACAGCTCGCCGCGCGCGATGTCGCGCTCGACGAGCTCGTAGCCGAGGTCGCGGGCGATCTGGATCGCCGAGCGCCGGTTGATGCCGTCGAGAATCGACGCGGTCAGCGGCGGCGTGTGGATGACGCCGCCGCGCACGACGAAGATGTTCTCGCCGGAGCCCTCGCAGACGTGGCCCTTGTCGTCGAGGAGGATCGCCTCCTCGTAGCCGGCCTTGTGCGACTCGATCTTCGCGAGCACCGAGTTCAGGTACTGGCCCGACGCCTTGGCCTGCGGGATCAGCGAGTCGGGGCTGATGCGCCGCCACGAGCTGATCTTCGCCCGCACGCCGTTGGCCTTCCCCTCGTCCCCGAGGTAGGAGCCCCACTCCCAGACGGCGATCGCGACGTCCACCGGCGCCTCCAGCGGGAACAGGCCCATGGTGCCGTAGCCGCGGTAGACGAGCGGGCGGATGTAGCAGGAGCGCATCCCGTTGCGGGCGATCAGCTCGAGCGTCGCCTGCCGGATCTGCTCCGGCGTGAACGGGATGTCCATGTAGTAGAGCCCGGCGCTGCGGTACAGCCGGTCGACGTGCTCCTGATGGCGGAAGACCGCCGGCCCGATCTCGGTGTCGTAGCAGCGCACGCCCTCGAACACGCCCGTGCCGTAGTGCAGGCCGTGCGTGAGGACGTGGATCTTCGCGTCCTCCCACTTGACGAACTCGCCGTTCATCCAGATGAGGTCGGCCTGCTGCACGTGTCGTCCTTGGTCGTCGGGATCGGGGCTTCAGAGGTACTTGCGGACCGCGGCGTACGCCTCGTCGGTCCCGGCGGTGCCGCCGAGATCGCGGGTCCGCAGGCCGGCGTCGAGCGCCTGGTCCACCGCCGACTCTAGCGCGGCGGCCTCCGTCTCCATAGCCAGACCGTGCCGCAGCAGCATCGCGGTGGAGAGGAACATCGCCAGCGGATTGGCGACGCCCTGGCCGGCGATGTCCGGCGCCGAGCCGTGCACCGGCTCGAACAGGCCCGGGCCGTCCGGGTTGCCGAGCGACGCGCTGGGCAGCATGCCGAGGGAGCCGGAGAGCATCGCGGCGGCGTCGGAGAGGATGTCCCCGAAGAGGTTCTCCGTGACGATGACGTCGAACTGCGTCGGGTTGGCGATGAGCTGCATCGCGCACGAGTCGACGAGCTGGTCCTCGAGCTGCACGTCGGCGAAGTCGGCGCCGTGGACCTCGTGGACGACCTGGCGCCACTGGCGCGAGGTCTCCATCACGTTCGCCTTGTCGACGGAGTGCACGAGGTTGCGGCGCCCGCGCGCGGCCTCGAACGCGACACGGGCGATCCGGTCGACCTCCTCGACGGTGTAGTGGCAGAGATCGGAGGCGTCGGTCTCGGTGCGGGTCTTCTCGCCGAAGTAGATGCCGCCCGTCAGCTCGCGCACGACGAGCATGTCGGTGCCGTCGAGGATCTCGCGCTTGAGCGCCGAGCTGTCGTACAGCGCCGGCAGCGGGCGGACCGGACGGAGGTTCGCGTAGAGCCCGAGCGCCTTGCGGATGCCGAGCAGGCCCTGCTCGGGCCGCGGGGCGCTGGGATCGGTCGTGTCCCACTTGGGGCCACCGACGGCGGCGAGCAGCACCGCGTCGGCGGTCTTCGCGGCGGCGAGGACCTCGTCGGTGAGGGCGGTGCCGTGCGCGTCGATGGAGGCGCCGCCGAAGACGTGCTCCTCGACCTCGACGCCCGGCACGAAGTGCTCGAGCAGCTCGACGGCGGGCGCGCAGATCTCCGGCCCGATCCCGTCGCCGGGCAGCGTGACGATCTTGGTCATGTGGTCCTCCGTCAGACCTTCGTGGTGTCCGGGCCGGAGCGCTCGCGCGCGGCCTCGTAGGCGGCGATGCGGTCCTCGCTCTGCAGCGTGATCGAGATGTCGTCCAGGCCGCCGAGCAGCCGGCGCTTGATCTCCGGGTCGATCTCGAACGGGAACTCGTCGACGGTCTGCGCCTCGAGGTCGACCTTCGCGCTGCCGCGCCGGACGATCTCGTCGCACTGCTCCTTGGGGAGCTCGATCGGGAGGACCCCGTTCTTCGTGCAGTTGTTCTTGAAGATGTCCGCGAAGTTCGGGGAGATCAGGGCACGGAAGCCGTAGTCCATGAGCGCCCACGGGGCGTGCTCGCGGCTCGACCCGCAGCCGAAGTTCGCGCCCGCCACGAGGATCGGGTTGGCGGGGAGGTCGTAGCCGTTGGCGCGCCACTCGTGGAAGCAGTACTCGCCGAAGCCGGTGCGCTCGACGCGCTTCATGAACCGCGCGGGGATGATCTGGTCGGTGTCGACGTCCTCCTGGTCGATGACCGTGACCGGTCCCTCGACGACGTTGATCGGCTCCATGGCTAGCCCTCCTGGTTCCACTGACGGATGTCGACGAAGTGCCCCTCGATCGCCGCGGCGGCGGCCATCTGGGGGGAGACGAGGTGGCTGCGGGCGCCGCGGCCCTGCCGGCCCTCGAAGTTGCGGTTGGACGTCGAGGCGACGCGCTCACCGGGCGCGGCGACGTCGGGGTTCATGCCCAGGCACATCGAGCAGCCCGCGACGCGCCAGTCGAAGCCGGCCTCGATGAAGACCTTGTCGAGGCCCTCCTCCTCGGCCTGCTTCTTCACCTGCTGGGAGCCGGGGACGACCATCGCGATGACGCCGTCGGCGACCTTGCGGCCCCCGATCATCGACGCGGCGGCGCGGAGGTCGCCGATGCGGCTGTTCGTGCAGGAGCCGATGAAGACGCGGTCGAGCTTGATCTCCGTCATCGGGGTGCCGGCCTGCAGCGCCATGTACTCCAGCGCGCGCTCGTCACCGGCGTCCTGCGGCTCGGGGACGGTGTCGGTGACCTGCACGACCATCTCCGGCGTGGTGCCCCAGGTGACCTGCGGGCTGATCGCGCTCGCGTCGACGGTGATGACCGTGTCGAACGCGGCGCCCTCGTCGGTCCTCAGGTCGGCCCAGGAGGGGTCGACCTCGACGCCGCGCTCGCGCAGGTACGCGAAGGTCGTCTCGTCGGGGGCGATCATGCCGGCGCGGCCGCCGCCCTCGATGGTCATGTTGCAGACGGTCATGCGGCCCTCCATCGAGAGCTTCTCGATCGCCGGTCCGGCGAACTCGACGACGTGGCCGGTGGCGCCGTTGACCCCCATCTGGCCGATCGTCGCGAGGATGAGGTCCTTGGCGGTGACGCCCGGGCCCAGCTCGCCCTCGTAGCGGATGAGCATCGACTTCGGCTTCTTCTGGCCGAGCGTCTGGGTCGCGAGGACGTGCTCGACCTCGGACGTGCCGATGCCGAAGGCGAGGGCGCCGAACGCGCCGTGCGTGGCGGTGTGCGAGTCGCCGCAGACGATCGTCATGCCCGGCTGGGTGACGCCGAGCTCCGGACCGATGACGTGGACGATGCCCTGCTTGTCGGAGCCCAGCGAGTAGACCGGGACGCCGAACTCTGCGCAGTTCTCCTCGAGCTTCTCGACCTGCTTGCGGGAGAGCTCGTCCTTGATCTTCGCAGCGACCGGCGTGCCGTCGGTCGGCGTGTTGTGGTCGGCGGTGGCGAGCGTGCGGTCCGGACGCCGGACGGGGCGGCCCGCGAGGCGCAGGCCGTCGAAGGCCTGGGGGCTCGTGACCTCGTGGACGAGGTGGAGGTCGATGTAGATCAGACCCTCCGCGACCTCGTGCAGGTCCCAGATCTTGTCGAACAACGTGCTGGCCATCGGGCACTCTCTCCTTAGCTGCGTCGCAGGCCCGCCGACAGGACCGCCAGGAGGGCGGCGTCGTCGGGTCCGGGGTTCTCGAAGTGGTGGGGCAGGTCGGCGTCGAAGGTGACGCAGTCGCCGGCCGACAGCTCGTGGCGCTCGGTGTCGACGACGAGGACGACGGTGCCGTGCTCGACCAGGGCGGTCTCGCGGCTGCCGGGCTCGTGCATCGGCGGGTCGCCCTCCCGGCCGGTGCGAGCGCCGGGCTTCAGCTCGTGGCGGGACAGCTCGGCGCGCTGCCCGGGCAGCGGGGCGGTGAGGACCTCGAAGCGGTGCCCGCCCTCGGCGGTGCCGCCGCGACGGCCCTCCCCGGCCTTGACGACCGTGACGCTGCCGGACTCGTCCAGCCGCAGCAGCTGCGAGAGCCGCAGGTCCAGGCCGGCGGCGATCTTCGCGGCGACCTGCAGGGTGGGGCTGGTCTCGCCGCGCTCGACCTGGCTGAGCATCGGGGCGCTGACGCCGGAGCGCTCGGCGAGGTCGCGCAGGGACAGCGACATCGCCTCGCGCAGGGCGCGGACGCGGGGCCCGACGTGGGCCTGGCGCTCGAGCTCTTCAGGGGCGGCGGTCACGGTCCGGCGTACGTTATCACGTACAACCGTTTTCGGGGGCCCGATCAGGCCGTCGGCAGGACCGCGGACGCCGGGAGCGGCGCGGTCAGTCCGCGCGGACGGCCGAGCAGCTGCAGCACGAGCGCCGTGTCGGCGATCGCCACCCCGGTCAGGTGCCCGTCGCGCGTGGCGAAGTCCTCGACGATCGCCGCGAGCGCCGCCGCCAGGCCCGGCGCATCGCGTGCCGCCAGCGCCTGCACCGCGTCCGCCGCGCGCGCGAACGGCGGCGGGCCACCCCGCATCGCGGCCGTCGCGTCCGGGAGCCGGTCGTCCTCGCGCAGCGTCAGCGCCGCGAGCGCGGCCGCCCACCCCGCCGCCGGCGAGGACGGGCCGCCGACGGCGTCGAGCGCGTCGAGCGTCGCCCGCGACTGCTCGCGGGCGAGGACCTCGTCCCCGCTCAGCACCGCGGCCTTCACGCGGCCGACGAGCCGCCCGAACGCCTCCGGTGGCGCGGCGTCCCACGACGCCGCGTAGGTCCGGGCGGCCTGCGCGAACGCCGCGCGGGCCGCAGCGGGATCCCCGTCCATCCAGGCCCGGTGGGCGTCGCCGTCGAAGGCGACCGCCCGGGCCTGGAGGACGCGATGGAGCTCGGGCTCGTCGGACATGGCCGCCAGTCTCGCAGCGCCCGGCCCCCGGAGCGAGGACTACCGGACCGTGAGCGCCTTCAGCAGCCGCGGCACCGCGCGCGAGCCGACCCGGCCGGTCGCGGTGAAGCGCCCGGTGGCGAGGTCGATCCGCCCGAACGTCGAGAACCGGGCCCCGGGCGAGCGCAGGCTCGCGTAGGCCGTGTTCGAGGTGCCGCTGATGTCGAAGCCGATCGGGTTCGTGAACGCGCGGCCGAGCGAGCCGATCGTCTTCAGCCCGCCGTCGTTCGGCGGCATCTGCAGCAGCAGCGCGTCGCGGCGGCTGTCGAGGTTGAACAGCTGCGTCGTCGTCGCCCCGGCCACGTTGTTCGTGTACGCGGAGCCGCCGACGAACGCGGGCGTGCCCTCCCCCTGGTCGCCGGCGTTGTACTTCAGCGGCCCGTCGGTCGTGGCGACCGCGCCGGTGTCCGGGTTCAGGCGCAGGTTCTGGCCGTTGGACGTCGTCAGGCGGATGCGGTCCACCGTCGGGTTGAAGTCGAACCCGACCGCGCTGCCCGACAGCGCCGGGGTGAACGCCGCCATCCCGATCGGGGTCACCTGCCCGGTCCGCGGGCTCAGCGTGTAGAGCCGGCTCGCCGAGGAGACCGCGACGAGCGCGCCGGTCGCCGGCCGACGGTCCAGGCCGACGATCGTCTCCCCCGCGGCGAGCCCGCGGACCGCGCGGGCCTTCGCGCTCCCGGGCGTCGCGCTGTCGAAGGTGACCACCCGATCGTTGGCGTCGATGCCGACCATCGTCTCCGCCTGGGCGGCGCCGGCCGGCAGGACGGCGAGGAGGGCAGCGGTGGCGGCGGTGGCGCGGGCGCGCGAGGACAGGGTCATGGGGCTCCTGGGGAACGGGTACGGGGAACGTGTGCGGTGACCGTCTCCTCCCTTCTTCGCAGGCCGGGCCCCGAGAGTTCACCCGCCGCCCGGGAAGCGGCAGAGCGTCCGCACGAGGATCCGAGCGGTCGCGAGCGCCTCGGCCACGACCACGTGCTCGTCGACGCCGTGGATCGCGTGCGGGCGCGGGCCGACCATCACCGTCGGAATGCCGCGCGCCGCGAACAGCCGCATGTCGGCGCCCCAGGGCACGCCGCCGGGCGCGGCGCTGCCCCGCTCCTGCGCGGTCGCCTCGAGCACCGTCCGGGCGAGCGGGTGCTCCGGGGACGTGCGGGCGCTCGCGAAGCGGGCGCCCGGCCAGGTCAGCGTGACGGGCGGCAGGCCGTCGCCGTCGAGCGCCGCGACCACCGCCGCCTCCACCGTCGCGCGCGCCTGCTCGACCGACTCGCCGACGCGGACCGGTGCGCGCCCCTCGAACGTCAGCCGGTCGGGCACCGTGCTCGCCCACTCGCCCGCGGCCAGCCGCCCGACGAGCACCGGGTACGGGAGCGCGAGCGCCGCCATCAGTGGGTCGTCGACCGCGGCGTTGAGCCGCACCTCGAGAGCGGCGAGGGCGGCGTGGACGCGCACGTAGCGGTCGATCGCCGACACGCCCTCGCGCCGGAACGCGGCGTGGGCGCCGACGCCGCGCACCTCGCCGCGGAAGGTGATCGCCCCCGCCTGCGCGCAGACGACCGCGAAGGCGGTCGGCTCCGGGATCACGCAGCCGTCGTAGCGGGCGTCCGCGCGCAGCGCCGCGAACGCGCCGAGCCCCCCGTCCTCCTCGGAGGAGACGGCGAGCAGCACCGGGTCGCACGGCGGCCGGACGCCCGCCCGGTGGACGGCGGCCAGCGCGTGCAGCGCCGCGACGACGCCCGCCTTCATGTCCGCCGAGCCGCGGCCGTGCAGCCGCCCGTCGTCCACGGTCGCCGACCACGCGCCGTGCCTCCAGGACGCGGTGCCCGCGGGGACGACGTCGACGTGGGCGCACAGCGCCAGGCGCGGGCGCCCCCGGTCGGCGAGTCCTCCGGGCAGGCCGGCGCGCAGGCCGAGCAGCTCGTCGCGCTCGCCGTCCTCCCCCGGCTGCTCGGGGTCGGCGCGCACCGCCGCGAGATCGTGCGTGTCGAGCGCCGTCTCGAGCCCGAGCGCACGGGCGCGCTCGGCGAGGTGCTCCAGGGCGGCGCGCTCGTCGCCCGTGACGCTCGGGATCCGGACGAGCGCCGCGAGGTCCGCGACGAGCTCGTCCGGGTCCAGGGCCGCCAGCGCGGCGGCCTCCGGCGCGCTCACGGGGTCGAGAGCAGCGCGGCGCGGTCCTCCTGCGGGGCGTCGGCGGCCAGCTGGGCGCGCCGCACCGCCGCGCTCAGCGCGCGGACATACGCGGTGCCGCCGGCCTCGAGGATGTCGGTCGCGACCGCCTGCCCGGCGCCGGTGACCCGCTCGCCCGCGAGGACGCCGGGCGTGTGGTGGGCGATCGCCGCGTCGGGATCCCCGAGCTCGACGACGACGCTGACCTCGCCGAGCGCGTCCTGCCCGCCGGTCACGGCGTCGACGCGGAACTCACGCAGCCGGGCGTCGATCCCCGTGGCGGCGTTGATCGCCCGGAAGACCGCGTCGACCGGCCCGTCGCCCGTGAAGCTGCCCTCGATCGAGCGGCCGTCGGGCGTCGAGACGCCGACCCGGGCGTGCGGCGGGCGCTGCGAGGACGCCTCGACCTCGAACCACTCCAGGCCGTAGCCGGGGATCTCGGCGCGCAGCTCGTCGGTGACGAGCGCCTCCAGATCCATCGCGGTGACCTGCTTCTTCTTGTCCGCCAGCTCCTTGAAGCGCTTGAACGCGGTGTTCAGCGTCGCGCCGTCGACCGGGTAGCCGAGGTCCTCCAGCGCCTGCTTGAGCGCGTGGCGGCCCGAGTGCTTGCCCAGCACGAGCGAGTTCGCGTCCAGGCCCACGGTCCGCGCGTCCATGATCTCGTAGGTCGTGCGCTCCTTCAGCACGCCGTCCTGGTGGATGCCGGACTCGTGCGCGAACGCGTTGCGGCCCACGACCGCCTTGTTGGGCTGGATCACGTAGCCGGTGAGGCGGCTGACGAGGCGGCTGGTGCGGGCGATCTCCGTGGTGACGACGTCGCAGTGCAGGCCGAGCTCCTCGCCGCGGGTGTGCAGCAGCATCACGAACTCCTCGAGCGAGGCGTTGCCCGCGCGCTCGCCGATGCCGTTGATCGCGCCCTCCACCTGACGGGCTCCCGCGAGCACGCCGGAGAACGAGTTGGCGACCGCGAGCCCGAGGTCGTCGTGGCAGTGCGTGGACAGGACGGCCTTGTGGAGGTCCGGGACGAGCTCGTACAGGCGCGTCAGGAACGCGGCGTACTCGGCCGGCATCGCGTAGCCGACCGTGTCCGGGATGTTGATCGTCGTGGCGCCCTCGTCGAGCGCGATCTGCAGGACCTCGGCGGTGAACTCGACGTCCGCGCGCGTGGCGTCCATCGGCGAGAACTCGACGTCGTCGCACAGCGCCTTGGCCTGCGCGACCGACGCGCGGGCGAGGCCCTTGACGTCCTCGCGGGTGGCCTGGAGCTGGTGCTCGATGTGGATGTCGGAGGTCGAGACGAACGTGTGGATGCGCGGCCGCTCGGAGTCCTTGACGGCCTCCCAGGCGCGGTCGATGTCCGCCGGGTTCGCGCGGGCGAGGCCGGCGATGACCGGGCCCTGCACCTGGCGGGCGATCGCCTGGACCGCCTCGAAGTCGCCGGGCGAGGCGATCGGGAAGCCCGCCTCGATGATGTCGACGCCCAGGCGCGCGAGCTGGTGGGCGATCTCGAGCTTCTCGGTGGTGTTCAGCGAGATGCCGGGCGACTGCTCGCCGTCGCGCAGGGTCGTGTCGAAGATCAGGACGCGACCGGTGTCGTCGCGCTCGGGTACGTCGGGGGACATCGTGGGTTCAGTGCTCCTTGTCGGGCTCGTACTCGGACTCTTCCAGATGGGTTCGCGGCATCAGCGGCCGCCACGCACTATTCCCCCCGAGGGGGGAGGAGGAGAAGTCGGAGGTCGAGCAGGTGCAGCACCGGCCACGGAGGCTAGCACCGGGGGTCCCGGCCGCCAAGCGGACCGCGCTACGGGACGAGGACGACCTTGCCGACGTTGCGCCGCTCGGTGAGGATCCGGTGCGCCTCGGGCGCCTGCGCGAACGGGACCGCGTCCGAGACGACCGGCTGCACCGTCCCGTCGTCGATCAGCGCGCGCAGCGGCGTGATCCACGGCTCGAGCGTGCCGCGGTCGTCCCAGAGGCGCAGCATGTTCAGGCCGATCAGCGCCTTGGACTCCCCCATCGCGTCCATCGCGTTGATGCCGCGGATCATCCGCAGCGCCTGGGGTGCGGCCTTCAGGAGGTTGCGGCGCTCGCCGTCGACGACGGAGCTGGCACCGAACGCGACGAGCCGTCCGCCCGGGCGCAGCATGCCGTAGCTGCGGGCCAGCGACGCGCCGCCGATCGCGTCCATGATCAGGTCGAACGGCGGCAGGCCGCGCTCCCACCCCTTGCGGGTGTAGTCGTGCGCGACGTCCACCCCGAAGCCGCGGATCGCCTCGTGCTTGTGGGGCGAGGCGGTGCCGTGGATCTCCGCGCCGAGGCTGCGGGCGATCTGCGTGGCGGCGATCCCGACCCCGCCGGCGGCCGCGTGCAGCAGGACGCGCTCGCCGGCGCGCAGGCTGCCGAAGCCGACCAGGCCGGCCCACGCGGTCGCGTAGTTCACCGGGATCGCGGCGCCCTGCTCGAAGCTCAGGCCGTCGGCGAGCGGCACGACGTCGCCCGCCCCGACCACGACCTCCTCCGCGTAGCCGCCGAAGCGCGTGCCCGCGAGGACCCGCTGGCCGACCGCGAGGCCCTCGACGTCGTCGGCGAGCTCGGTGATCTCGCCGCTGATCTCGTAGCCGACGACCGCGGGGACCGGGGGCGCGTCCGGGTAGAGGCCCAGGCGCGCCATCAGGTCCGCGAAGTTCACGCCCGCCGCGCGGACCGCGACGCGCACGCCGCCCGGCCGCATCACGGGGGCTGGACGCTCCTGGACCTGCAGGACGTCGGCGTCCCCGTGACGGGTGATGACGATGGCGCGCATGCGCGCCAGCCTACCGACGGTCAGGCGTCGCCCGGCACACCGGAGATCTGCCCCGGGGCCACCACCTCGGGCCGCCGGGCCCAGAAGCCCTCGCCGCCACTGCGCGCCCGCAGCACCAGGGCGATGACGAGCCCGAGGATCAGCGAGCCGACGCCGATCACGAACGGCGGGCCGACCCCCAGCCAGGAGGAGCCCAGGTCGGACGCCGCCGGGTCGCTGAGGTCGATCGCCGACTTGATGAAGATGTAGGTCAGGAACACGCCGCCGACGAACGGGGCGAGCCCGACGAAGAAGAAGTTGCTGGCCGAGCGGGTCAGCTCCTTGCGGTGGTACCAGACGCAGGCGAACCCGTTCATGCCGTAGTTGAACGCGATCAGGAAGCCCAGCGAGGTCAGGGCGTCGAACAGGAAGTTCTGGCTGAGCGTGTTGAAGACCACGTAGAACAGGGTCGCGAGGGTCGCGACGAGCACGGTGCCGACGTGCGGGGTCTGCCACGACGGGTGGATCGCGGCCAGCCGCTTGGGCATGGCGCCCATGCGCGCCATCGACAGGGAGGTCCGGGACGACGGCAGGATCGTCGTCTGGGTCGACGCGAGCGCCGAGGTGAGCACCGCGAGGATGAGGAACTTGCCGAACGCGGTGCCGAGCGCGTCGTCGGCGATCACCGCGATGACCGACGGGTCGTCCTCGAAGTCCCCGAAGAGGCTGGTGCCGGCGTAGGCGACCATCGCGACGGAGACGAGCAGGTAGACGCCGAGCAGGATCACGGTCGACAGCAGCGCCGCCTTGCCCGGGCCGGAGGAGGAGTCGGCGGACTCCTCGTTGACCGCGACCGCGGAGTCCCAGCCCCAGTAGATGAAGATCGCGATCAGCAGGCCCGCGACGACCGCGCTGGACCCGCCGTCCGCGGCGAACGGCGAGAACCACGAGAGCTCCGGGTCGACCGAGCTCGGGGTGGCGTCCCCGGTGGCGACCTGGACGAGCACGACGACCGCGAACGCGACGAGCGCGGTGATCTGCAGCGCGATCATCACGAACTGGGTCATCGCGCTGAGCTCGATGCCGCGGATCGCGATCGCGGTCATCGTCACGATGTAGAAGACCGCGAGGATCATGACGGCCGCCTTGGAGTCGGCGGCCCCGTCCATCCCGAGCAGCAGGTACGTGAACAGCGAGGCGACGTCGGCGAGCGAGCCGATGACGATGACGCCGGCCATCAGGATCGCCCAGCCGGAGACCCAGCCGAGGACCGGGCCCATCGCCCGCGTCACCCAGGCGAACGTGGTGCCGCAGTCCGGGTCGACGCGGTTCATGTAGTAGTAGGCCGTCGCGACGCAGACCATCGGGACGAACGCCAGCAGCATGATTCCCGGTGTCTGCAGGCCGACCGCGAGGACGAGACCGGCGATCACCGCGGCGATCGAGTAGGCCGGGGCGGTCGAGTCGACGCCGATCACGACGCCCGAGACGAGGCCGAGGGCCCCCTTCTTCAGGCCAGGCTCGTCATTCGCCTCGTTCGCCTCGGGGGCGATCGTGGTGCTGCTCATCAGGTGGTCCCTCCTCGTCGTCCTGCGGTGGCGGCGAGCCTAGGGAGCGCGTTGGACGGCACGCAAGGGCAGCTTGTCCAGCCCGGCGCGCCACGCGGTCGGTTTCGCGCCGGGATGGACGGTGGCGCGCCAGAAGGCGCGCCGGAACGTCAGAACGTGATCGAGCGGCCCGTCGCGAACTCGGGGCCCGCGAGCAGCTGCTGCAGGACGTCCGCGGGGGTCGCGCGGTCGGTCGTCATGACGATCGCGGCCATGCCGTCGGGGTGGTCGCCGGACTCGGTGCGGCCGACGGCCGCCTGGCCGATGTTGACGTCCGCGGTCCCCAGGGCGGTGCCGACGCGGCCGATCATGCCCGGCACGTCCTGGTAGCGGAACAGCAGCAGGTGGTCCTCGAGCTGGACGTTGAACCGCTCACCCCAGACCTCGAGCAGGTGCGGGCGGTTGCGACGGCCGAGCGTCGTGCCGACCACGCGCGAGCGCTGGCGGCCGCTGTCCGACACGACCGTCACGCGCACGAGGTCGGTGAAGTCCCGGGCGCTGCCGCGCTTGGACTCCTGGATCTCGATGCCGCGCTCCTTCGCGAGCTCGGGAGCGTTGACCTCGTTGACGTCCTCCTCGGTGTGGCCGCTCAGGGCGCCGAGCAGCACGTTCAGCACGAGCGGCCGCGTGTCACGCTCGGCGATCCGGCCGAGGAACTCGATCTCCAGCCGGTCGACGGAGCCGCCGTCGGCGACGCTCACCGCGAGCTTGCCGAGCTTGCGGCACAGCGGCAGGAACGGCCCGAGGACCTCGAGGTCCTCCGCGCCGACCGCCGGGACGTTCACCGCGGTCGTCACGGCGCCGCCGGTGAGCGCGGCGACGACCTGCTCGGCGGCCTGGAAGCCCGCCCGGTCCGTCGCCTCCGCCGTGGACGCCCCGAGGTGCGGGGTCACGACGACGTTCTCGCGGCCGAACAGCGGCGACTCGGTCATCGGCTCGGTGCGGAAGACGTCGAGCGCCGCCCCCGCGACCTTGCCGCTGTCGAGCGCGGCGACGAGGTCCTCCTCGACGATCAGCGGGCCGCGCGCGACGTTGAGGATCCGCACGCCGTCCTTGCACTTGGCGAACGCCTCGGCGTTCAACCAGCCCTCGGTCTCCGGCGTCTTGGGCAGGTGGATGGTGATGAAGTCGGCGACCGCGTACACGTCGTCGGAGGTCTCCGCCTTCTCGACGCCCATCTCGCGGTAGCGGTCGGCGGCCACGTAGGGGTCGTAGGCGACGACCTTCATGCCGAAGCCCTGGGCGCGCTCGGCGACGAGCTGGCCGATGCGGCCGAAGCCGAGGACCCCGAGCGTCTTGTCCATCAGCTCGACACCCGAGTACTTGCTGCGGTCCCAGCGGCCGGCGACGAGCGCGGCGTGCGCCTGCGGCACGTTGCGGGCCAGCGCGAGCAGGAGCGCGAGCGTGTGCTCGGCCGCGGTCACGACGTTGCTCTGCGGCGCGTTGGCGACGACGATGCCGCGCTTGGTGGCGGCGGGGACGTCGACGTTGTCGACGCCGACGCCGGCGCGGCCGATCGCCTTGAGGTTCGTCGCGCCCTCGAGCACGTCGGCGGTGAGCTTCGACGCGGAGCGGATGAGGACGCCGTCGTAGCCGCCGAGCTCGGCGGCGAGCTCGCCGTCCGCCCAGTCGGTCTTCACGGTGACGTCGAAGTGCTGCTTGAGCAGGTCGACGCCGGAGTCGCCGATCTTCTCGGCGACGAGCACCTTGATCTCGGGGTTGGTCATGCGCTGAGGGCCTCCACGACGTGGTCGATGCTCCTGGTGAGCTGCTGCACGTCCTCGGGATCGATCGCCGGGAACATGCCGATGCGCAGCTGGTTGCGGCCGAGCTTGCGGTACGGCTCGGTGTCGACGATCCCGTTGGCGCGCAGGGTCTTGGCGACCGCGGCGGCGTCGACGGACTCGTCGAAGTCGATGGTGCCGACGACCAGCGAGCGGTTCGCGGTCTCGGTCACGAAGGGGCTGGCGAACGCCGAGGCCTCCGCCCAGCCATAGAGGATCTCGCTGGAGCGGCGCGAGCGCGCGACCGCGAAGTCCTCGAGGCCGCCGCCGTCGTTCATCCACTCGACCTGGGCCGCGAGCAGCACGAGCGTGGCGAGCGCCGGCGTGTTGTAGGTCTGGTTCTTGCGGCTGTTGTCGAGCGCCGTGGTGAGGCTGAGCGACTCGGGCAGCCAGCGGTCGGTCCGGGCGCCGATCTCCTCGATCCGCGCGATCGCGCGCGGGCTGACGAGCGCGAGCCACAGGCCGCCGTCGGCGGCGAAGCACTTCTGCGGCGCGAAGTAGTAGACGTCGGCCTGCGCGGCGTCGAGCGGCAGACCGCCCGCGCCCGAGGTCGCGTCGATCACGACGAGCTGGTCGTCGGTCGCATCGGCCGGGCGGACGACGTCGACCATCGCGCCCGTGGAGGTCTCGTTGTGCGCCCAGGCGAGGATGTCGGCGGACGGGTCGCTCGTCGGGGCCGGGGCCGAGCCGGGGTCGGCGCTCACCACGATCGGGTCCTGCAGGAACGGGGCGCCCTTGGTGACGGAGGCGAACTTGCTCGAGAACTCGCCGAACGTGAGGTTCAGCGAGCGCTCGCGCACGAGGCCGGCGGCCAGCGCGTCCCAGAACACGGTGGTGCCCCCGTTGCCGAGCATGATCTCGTAGCCGTCGGGGGCGGAGAACAGCGTCGAGAGGCCGTCGCGCACGCGGCCGACGACGTCCTTGACGGGCGCCTGCCGGTGACTCGTGCCGAGCACGTCCCGATGCGCCTCGAGCGCGGCGAGCTGCTCCGGGCGGACCTTGCTGGGCCCGCAGCCGAAGCGGCCGTCGGCGGGCCTCAGGTCGGCGGGGATGATGATCTCGGGCGGCGTCACTGGCGGCACTCCTCGTGGGATCGGATCGGATCGAACGTGGTGCCCAGGCGCGCGACGGGTCCTGCTCGGTGTCGTCGCTCCCCGGTGGTGAACCCCACCCGTACGGCGCCAGTCGCGACGACGGCGCCAACACTAGCGAACGGGCGCGCCGACGCACGTGACCGACTCGTGACCGCCGTCAGTCGCGCGGGCGCACGTACGCCCACCAGTACAGGAGGTAGACCGGGAAGCTGAAGACGATCCCGACGTAGAAGCCGGTCCGCCACCACTCCGCGGCGCGCGGATGCCCCGTGCGGGGCGGCTCGAGCGCGAGCTGCGCCACGAACGGGCCGGTCGCGACGAGCGCGACGAGGCCCGCGACGACCATGAACGGCAGGTACGGCACCGCGCCGGTCGCCGCCGCGACCCAGATCGGCGGCAGGGACGCGGCGTGGACGACGGCGAGCCGGCGCAGCCGCTCGGGGCGGGGCGCCGGCTGCCGCACGGGACCGGCTAGCCCTGGGCGAACCCGGAGTCGTCGATCCAGGCCATCATCTTGCGCAGTTCCTTGCCGGTCGTCTCGATCGGCTTGGCGGCCTGCTCGGCGCGCATGCGCTTGAAGTTCTCCTGGCCGGCGCGGTTCTCGGCGATCCACTCGCGGGCGAAGTCGCCGTCCTGGATCTCCTTGAGGATCTTCTTCATCTCGTCGCGCGTGGCCTGCGTGATCACGCGCGGGCCGCGGGAGTAGTCGCCGTACTCGGCCGTGTTGGAGATCGAGTACCGCATGCCGGCGAGACCCTTCTCGTACATGAGGTCGACGATGAGCTTCAGCTCGTGCAGGCACTCGAAGTACGCCATCTGCGGGTCGTAGCCCGCCTCGACGAGCGTGTCGAACCCGGCCTGGACGAGCTCGGAGGCGCCGCCGCAGAGCACGGCCTGCTCGCCGAAGAGGTCGGTCTCGGTCTCGTCCTTGAAGGTCGTCTCGAAGACGCCGCCGCGCGTGCAGCCGATGCCCTTGGCGTACGCGAGCGCGAGCGCCTGCGCGCCGCCGGTCGCGTCCTGGTGGATCGCGATCAGGCCGGGGACGCCCGAGCCCTCGAGATACTGGCGGCGCACGAGGTGGCCGGGGCCCTTGGGGGCGGCGAGCGCCACGTCGACGCCGGCGGGCGGCTCGACCTCGCCGTAGAGGACGCTGAAGCCGTGACCGAACAGGAGCAGGTTGCCCTCGGCGATGCCGTCGCGGACCTCCTCCTCCCAGACCTGCCGGTGCAGCTCGTCGGGGACGAGCAGCATCACGACGTCGCCCTGCGAGGCGGCGTCGGCGATCGACAGGACCTCGAGGCCGGCGTCCTTGGCCTTCTGGACCGAGGAGCTGTCGGGGCGCAGGCCTACGACGACGTTCACGCCCGAGTCCTTCAGGTTCTGGGCGTGGGCGTGGCCCTGCGAGCCGAAGCCGATGATCGCGACGGTCTTGCCGTCGAGGAGACCGAGGTCTGCGTCGTCGTCGTAGTACATGCCGCGCAGGATATGCGGCGGCGGCCCTCGCGCGGCGTGC
This sequence comes from Paraconexibacter algicola, assembly GCF_003044185.1. Taxonomy (GTDB): domain Bacteria; phylum Actinomycetota; class Thermoleophilia; order Solirubrobacterales; family Solirubrobacteraceae; genus Paraconexibacter; species Paraconexibacter algicola. The sequence goes on along the minus strand of NZ_PYYB01000006.1, from coordinate 66,751 downwards.
GGTCCCCGTGCCGGGTCAGGCGCTGGCCGCGGCGACGAGCGCGCGGGCCGGGATGCGCAGCGACCCGTCGGGCTGGGCGAAGGCCGCCAGCTCGGCGTCCACGGCGTCCCGCAGCGCGTAGTGCTCGGCCGGGCTGAGCTTCGCCGTCGTCGACCGCAGGCTCGGCGAGCAGTGGAGCTGCTGCTCCCACCAGGTGTCGGTGTCGGCGGCGGTGAACGCGAAGTCCAGCGGCTCGACCTCGACGTCCTCGAACCCGACACCCCACAGGAGGTCGGCGAGCTGCTCGGGGTCCGGGAGCGCGAACGGGCCCGGCTCGCCGCCGCCGGACGCGGGCACGGCGCCGAGCCGCACGAGCAGCCGGCCCATGCTCCACGGGTTGTGCTCGGCGGCCGCCCAGGTCGCGATCGCCAGGCGCCCGGCGGACTTGAGCGTGCGGCGCGCCTCGCGCAGCGCCGACTCGGGGTCCGCGAGCAGCATGATCCCCCAGCGGCAGAGGATCGCGTCCAGGGACGCGGCGGGACGGTCGATCCACTCGGCGTCCATCGGCTCGAACTCGACGTTGTCGAGCCCGAGCTCGGCGGCACGCGCCTTCGCCACCTCGACCATCGCGAGTGCGGTGTCGGTGCAGACGAGCGTGCCGCCGGGGCGGATGAGCTCCGCGGCGAGAAAGCCGGTGTCCCCCGGCCCGGCCGCCAGCTCGAGCACGGTGTGCCCGGGCTGCGGCCGGATCAGCTCGACCATCCGGTGGGAGACCGGTGCGGCCGCTCCCTGGAAGGCCGCGCGCGCCGCCGCCCAGCCGGCCGCCGCGTCCTCCCAGCGGGCGCGGCTGTCGGCGCGGAAGGCGTCGGCCTCCTCCGGGGGGATGCTCACCGCGGCGTCACGAGACCTTGACGGTGAACGTGACCTTGACCGGCTCGGACGTCGTGCCCGTCGCGTCGGTGGCGCGCACGAGCAGCTCGTACGTGCCGGCCCGCAGCTTCGGGAACGCCGTCGACTTGAGGTTGTACGCCCAGCGCCCGTCCTTGACCGCGACGTTCGTGTACCGCGGCTTCTTGCAGGACAGGACCTTGAACGCGGCCGTCTTCACGTCGAAGAACGTGCACGAGCCGGACTGCGCGCTCGTGGCCGTCTTCTTCGTCGTCTTCGGGGCGAGCTTCACGCGACGGATCGCGATCTGTACGCCGCCGATGCCCGACGCGTCCTGCGCCGTGCCGGAGAAGGCGACCTTGCGGGCCTTCTTCGTCGTCCGCCTGACGGTCTTGCCGTTGCGGCGCGTCGTGGTCGTGCGGACCGTGTAGAGCTTCACCGTGGCGTTCGCCTTCGGCGCCGCGATCGTGACGGTCGGCGGCGTGCCGTCGGAGCCCGCCCCGGCGCCACCGACGTTCACCGTCACCGAGGCGAGGGTCGTGGAGATCGCGTCCTGCCGGTCCACCACGACGAGGCGCGTGGTGTAGGAGCCAGCCTTGGCGTAGGCGTGCTGCACGGTCGGGGTGACCGTGGAGACGCGCGGCGAGCCGTCGCCGAAGTCCCAGGCGTAGCTCTTGATGCCGCCGCCGGCCAGCGCCTCGGGGTCGACCGACTTCGAGCCGTCGAAGGTCACGGTCTCGTTGATCGCGTAGTCGGTCTTGGCCACCGCGATCGACGGGGTCGGCGGCTTGTTGTAGTACTCGTCGGCGCCGCGGTCGGCGGCCGGCGCGCCGACGCGCGGCTCGCCGTCGACGTCGGTCGTGGACTCGCCCTCGACCTGGGCGCCCGCCTTGTCGATCGCCGGCGAGCCGACGCGCAGGTGGAAGTCCTCCTTGCCGGGGTCGGCGAACAGCGCCTCGGGCTGGTTGCTCTCGTTGCCCGACGCGGTGATCGTCACGCCGCCCGCAGAGGTCGCCGTCGCGGCGGCGTCGGAGTTCTTCACGTCGATCGCGACGGTGGGGCCGGTGAGCAGCAGCGGCACGCTCGGGGCGGCCTCGCCGGTGATCGAGCCCTTCACGATCGAGCGGTCGACCTTGACGTCGACGTTGCCGACCGAGCCGCCGAGGACGGCGGCGGCCTGCGCGTCGACGGCGATGCCCTTGGCCGACCCGGCGACGGTGACGTGCCGCAGGTCGAGCGCGATGTCGCCCGCGGTGGCGGCCAGGCCACTGGCGATCGTGACGTTCACGCCCGCGCCCGTGGTGCCGCCGGAGAAGATCGACGAGTCGGCCCGGAGCACCTTGTCGACCGCGCTGGAGGCCGTGGAGCTGACGAGCAGGCCGTCGGCGGCGGGACGCTGCGCGTTGGCCGTGCTGCGGACGATGCGGTTGGGGACGCCCGCCGCGGCGCCGGTGAGCTGGATCGCCGGGCCCTGCTCGGGGCCGGAGATGACGAGCGTGTCCTCGATCACCAGCGAGGACGCGGCGCCGCCCTTGAGCGCCGCCTGCGTCTGGCCGCTGGTGCCGCTGGGCTGGTTGATGATGAAGGACTTGCGGACGGTGACGGTGCCGCCGACGGCGTCGTCGACGAGCAGCGCCGGGGCGTCCTCGCCGCTGGCGGCGGCGCGCGCGAGGAACGAGGAGTCGAACGTCGTGCCGGTCGCGCTGACCCGGACGACCGGGCCGCCCTGCGCCTGCCCGCTGAGGAAGAGGTTCTTCAGGACGGTGCCCTCGCCCGTGCCCGCGGTGCCGTTGCCGACCCGCAGGACCGGCGTGCCGGCCGCCGTGCTCGAGGTGGTGACGACCGCGCCGCCCGGCTGCGCCTCGATCGTGACGTTCTTCTTCGTCACGACGATCGGCGCCTCGACGTACGGCGTCCTGCTCGCCTTCAGGGAGATCGTGTCGCCGTCGGCGACGGCGGCGTTCGCGTCGGCGATCGTCCGGCAGACGTTCCCGGCGCACCCGGCGGGCGCGGCCTGGTCGACCGTGAAGGTGGTGGCGGCGGAGGCCGTGGCGGGCAGCGCGAGGGCGCTGCCGGCGACGACGAGGAGCTTGCTGACCCGTCCTGGCATAGCGGGGGATGCTAACCGCGCCCGCAGCGGAACGCGCCGGGAAACGCAGATCAGTCCAGCGCGCGCCGCAGCAGCTTCCCGGACGCGGTCCGCGGCAGCGGCGTCGGACGCAGCTCGACGGTCTTCGGGACCTTGTGCCCGGCCAGCAGCGACCCGCAGTGCTCGCGCAGCTCCGCGGCGCTGGGATCGGTGCCCGGGCGGGGCACGACGACGGCGACGACCGCCTCGCCCCACTCCGGGTCCGGACGGCCGAGCACGGCGGCCTCGAGCACGGCGGGGTGCCGTTCGAGCGCGGCCTCCACCTCCGCGGGCGCGACGTTCTCGCCCCCGCTGATGATCGTGTCCGCGGTGCGGCCCACGACCGTGAGCCGTCCGTCGCCGTCGAGGCGGCCGAGGTCGCCGGTGCGCAGCACGCCGTCCTCCCCCGCGGCGCTGCGCGACACCGTCGGTCCGGCGAGCAGGATCTCGCCGTCGTCGGCGACCGTCACGCGCGTGCAGAACAGCGGCGGGCCCGCGTCGGGCTGCGGGTCGCCCGGTCGCTGGATCGTCGCCATCGCGGTGCTCTCGGTCATCCCGTAGGTCTGGGCGACCGGGACCCCGGCCGCCCGGGCGCGCTCGACGAGGACCGGCGGGATCGGGCCGCCGCCGGCGACCGCGGCGCGCAGCCGCGGGGGCTCGCGCAGCCCGGCGTCGAGCAGGCGCGAGAGCGTCGTGGCGACGACGCTGATGACCGTCGGGCCGTCCGCCGCCGCCAGGCGGGCGGCGATCCGCTCCGCGTCGAAGCCGTCGTGCACCTCCGCGGTCGTCCCGGCGATCGCCGACCGCACGAGGATCGACAGGCCACCGACGTGGTTGAACGGGAGCGCCGAGAGCCAGCGCTCGTCCGCGGGGTGCCCGATCGCGGCGGCGCTGCCCTGGGCGGCCCACAGCAGGTTGCGCAACGTCAGGACGACCGGCTTGGGCGTGCTCGTCGTGCCGGAGGTGTGCAGCAGCACCGCGGCGTCGTGCTCGTCGCGGGCGAGCGGGTCGGGGGCGGTCAGCACGCGGGTCGGCAGCGGCTCGTCGACGACCAGGACGCACGATCCGGTCTGGTGCGCGACCTCCGGGGCGGCGAGCTTCGGCGACACCGGGACCGCGGTCGCGCCCAGTCGCAGCACGCCCCAGAACGCGGCCGCGAACGCCGGCCCCGGCGGGAGCAGCAGGCCGACGCGGTCGCCGGGCCGCACGCCGCGTCCGGCCAGCGCACCGGCCGCCGCCCCCGCGAGCCGGTCGAGCTCCGCGTACGGCACGCCCTGGAGCGCCTCCACGTGCGGACGCGCGCGCGCCGAGCGCCGGACCCAGCAGCCGATCTGCATGTCCCAGAGGCTAGCCTCCAGGGCATGTCAGTCACCTGGACCGAGGCCGCACCGGACGCGCAGTACACGGACATCCGCTACGAGAAGGACGGTGCGGGGATCGCGAAGATCACCATCGACCGGCCCGAGGTCCGCAATGCGTTCCGCCCCAAGACCCTGATCGACGTGGGCGACGCGCTCGAGCGCGCCCGCGAGGACCAGGAGGTCGGGGTCATCATCCTCTGCGGCGAGGGCCCGCACGCCTTCTGCTCCGGCGGCGACCAGAACGTCCGCGGCGACACCGGCTACATCGAGGAGGGCGCGTCGGTCGGGCGCTTCCACGTCACCGACCTGCAGGTCCAGATGCGCCGCCTGCCCAAGCCGGTCATCGCGATGGTCGCGGGCTACGCGATCGGCGGCGGCCACGTGCTGCACCTCTGCTGCGACCTGACGATCGCCGCCGACAACGCCCGCTTCGGGCAGACCGGCCCGCGCGTCGGCTCCTGGGACGGCGGCTTCGGCGCCTCGCTGCTGCGCGACCTCGTCGGACCGAAGAAGGCGAAGGAGTTCTGGATGCTCTGCCGCCAGTACGACGCCCAGCAGGCCCTCGACATGGGGCTCGTCAACACGGTCGTGCCGCTCGAGCGCCTCGAGGAGGAGACCGTCGCCTGGTGCCGGGAGATGCTCGCGCTCTCCCCCTTCGCGCTGCGGCTGGTGAAGTCGAGCTTCCACGCGCACGAAGACGGCTACGCCGGCATCCAGCAGCTCGCGCACGACGCGAACCTCCTGTTCTACGGGGCGCCCGAGGCGCAGGAGGGCCGCGACGCCTACAAGGAGAAGCGCACCCCGGACTTCTCGAAGTTCCCGCGCCGCGCATGAGCACCTCGATGAGCCCGGTGCGCATCTGGGTCATGGCGGCCCGGCTGCGCACGCTCCCCGCCGCCGTCGCACCCGTGCTCGTCGGCACCGCCGTCGCCGTCCAGGCGACCGACGACCTGCGGATCGGGACGTTCGTCGCCGCGCTGCTGGGCGCGATCTTCATCCAGGTCGGCACGAACCTCTCCAACGACTACTCCGACGCGCGGCGCGGCGCGGACACCGAGGACCGCCTCGGTCCCGTGCGGGTCACCGCGGGTGGCCTGGTGCCGCCCCAGCGCGTGCTCGTGGCGACCTACGTGACGTTCGGCCTGGCCGTCCTGTGCGGCGTCTACCTCGTGGCGGTCGCCGGCTGGGAGCTGCTCGTCGTCGGCGTGCTGTCGATCGCCGCCGGGGTCCTGTACACGGGCGGCCCGCGGCCATACGGGTACGAGGGTCTCGGCGAGGTCTTCGTGTTCCTGTTCTTCGGCGTCGCCGCGGTCGCCGGGTCGACGTTCGCGCAGATCGAGGAGTGGCCCTGGGAGTCGCTCGTTCTCGCGGTGCCGGTCGGCCTGCTCGCCAGCGCGATCCTCGTCGTCAACAACGTGCGCGACATGGACACCGACAAGCGCGTCGGGAAGCGGACCTCCGCCGTGCGGCTGGGCCGCGAACGCTCCCGGGACCTGTTCGCCGCCATGGTCTACCTGTCGTTCCCGGCGGCGCTCATCCCGTGGATCGGCGGCTCGCTGGGCCCCGCGACGCTGCTCGTGCTGCTCGCGCTGCCGCTGGCCGTGCCGCTCGTGCGGACGGTCCGCACGCACACCGACGGGCCGACGCTCAACGGGGCGCTCGCGCAGACCGGCCAGGTCCAGCTCGTGTTCTGCGTGCTGCTCTCGGCCGGGATCCTGCTCAGCTGAGCGGGCCGCTCGGGTAGGTTCGTCGCACCGTGCTGGACGTCTCGGTCGACACCGTCGAACTGCCGCTGCGCACCCCGCTGCGCACCGCCTGGGGAACGCTGCGCACGCGCTCGATCCTCGTGCTGACGATCGTCGGCAGCGACGGGGTCGTCGGGCGCGGCGAGGCCGCCCCGCTGGAGCCCTACGACGGCGTGCCGTTCCCGGCGGTCGCCGCCGCGCTGGAGCAGTACGCGGAGATCCTGCGCCGCTCCCGCGGTCGCAGCGGCGCCGGGCTCGTCGACGCGTGCCGGGACGCGGTCGACCTCCCGCAGGCGCTCGCCGCGGTCGACATGGCGCTGTGGGATCGCGCCGGGCGCCGCGAGGGCCGGCCGGTCGCCGCGCTCCTGACCGACCGCGCCGCCGCCTCCGTGCCCGTCAACGCCACGATCGGCGCCGACGACCCGGACGCCGCGGCCCGTGCGGCCGCGGCCGCGGTCGAGGCGGGCTTCGACACCGTGAAGGTGAAGGTCGGGGTCGGCGACGACCTCGCGCGGCTGCAGGCGATCCGGGCCGCCATCGGCGACCGGCTCGCGCTGCGCCTGGACGCCAACGGCGCCTGGTCGGTCGACGAGGCGGTCGCGCGGATCGAGGAGCTCGCCACCGTCGGCCTCGAGCTCGTCGAGGAGCCGGTCCACGGCGTGCCGCAGCTGCGGGAGGTGCGCGAGCGCGTCCCGGTGCGGATCGCGATGGACGAGACCGCCGCGCTGCCCGGAGCGGTCGGGGCCGGCGCCGCGGACGCGATCTGCCTGAAGGTCTCGCGCGGGGGCGGGATCGGCGCGCTGACCGTGCAGGCGGCCCTGATCCGCGCGGTCGGCGGCGAGCCGTACCTGGCGTCCACCTACGACGGGCCGCTCGGGATCGCGGCCGCGGTCCACGTGGCGGCCGCACTGGGCGTCGAGACGCCGTGCGGCCTCGCGACGCTCGACGCGTTCGACCTGCCGATGCCGGCCGCGCTCCTGCCGGTCGACGGGCGCATCGCCGTGCCCCCGGGGCCCGGGCTGGGCGTCGACGGGCCGCTCGGCTGAGCGCGCCGCTCAGCCGCCGCGCAGGACGGCGGCGACCGCTGCGGGCGCCTCGCGCAGCAGGCCGTGCCCGGCCCCGTCGAGCACGTGCAGCCGGGCCTGCGGGAGCGCCGCAGCGAGCCGCTCGCCCAGCGCGCGGTACTTCGCGTCGCGGCCACCGACGACGACGTCGACCGGCAGGTCCAGGGCACCGAGACGGTCCCAGAGCGCGGGCACGCGACCGGGCGAGAGGCCGCGCAGCACCGCCGCCAGGGCCTGCGGGTCACCGGCGCGGACCTCGGCCTCCTGCGCGGCGCGCACCGCGGGCGGATCGTCGGCGAACAGCGGCTGCGCCGACCAGCGCGCCGCGAACGCGTCGAGGCCCCCCGCGAGGAGCGCGTCGGCCAGCCGGTCGTCGGCGGCGCGCCGCGCCGCACGCTCCTGCTCGTCGGCGATCCCGGCGGTCGTCGCGACGAGCACCAGCCGCGAGAACCGCTGCGGTGCGGCCACCGCGGCGTGCAGCGCGACGCGGCCTCCGAGCGAGTAGCCGGACAGACCGACCGGTCGGTCGGGCAGCGCGCCGAGCACGTCGGCGACGCACGCCTCGACGTCGACCGGACGGACGTGCGCCCGGTCCCCGTGCCCGCGCAGGTCGAGCGGGAGCGCCGGATAGGCTTCGCCGCCCGCGGCCGCGCGCACGGCGTCCCACGACGCCCGGGAGCCGGCGAACCCGTGCAGGAGCACCATCGTCATGACCGCCACCGTAGACATGTACCTCCTGCTCCGCGCCTTCGTGGACGAGCTCGTCCGCGGCGGGGCCTGCGCCGCGGTCACCTCCCCGGGCTCCCGCTCCACCCCGCTGGTGCTGTCGCTCGTCCGCGACGGGCGCCTGCCTTGCGTCTCGAGCATCGACGAGCGCTCCGCCGGGTTCCTCGCGCTCGGGATGGCGAAGGCCAGCGGCCACCCCGCGGTCCTCGCGTGCACGTCGGGCACGGCGGCCGCGAACTACCTGCCCGCGGTGATCGAGGCGCACGAGTCGGGCGTGCCGCTGATCGTCCTCACCGCCGACCGCCCACCGGAGCTGCGCGCCACGGGCGCGGGCCAGACGATCGACCAGCTGAAGCTCTACGGGAGCGCCGCGCGCTGGTTCCAGGAGGTCGGCGTCCACGACGCGACGCCCGAGCGGCTGCGCTGGATCCGCGCGCTCGCCGGCCGGGCGATCGCCGTCAGCGTCGGCGCGGGCGGCCCGGCCGGCCCGGTGCACCTGAACTGGCCGCTGCGCGAGCCGCTCGTGCTGGACGGCCCGCTCCCCGAGCAGGAGCCGGGCGGTGGCGGCCGCGCCGACGGGCGCGCCTGGGTGTCCGTGGCGACCGCGCCGACGGACCCCTCGGGCGCCGTCGCCCCCGTCGCGGGCCTCGCGCGCGCCGCCGCCCGCGGCCTGATCGTCGCCGGCCGCGACGAGGCGGTCCCGGCGGGTGGCTGGCGCTCCCCCTCCCCGCTCGCGGCCGCGGTCACCGCGCTGTCGGAGGCGACCGGCTGGCCGGTGCTGGCCGACCCGCTCTCCGGCGCGCGCACCGGCCCCGGGGCGATCGCCCACTACGAGGCGCTCCTGCGGCACGAGCCGTTCGCCCGGGAGCACCGGCCCGCCGTCGTCCTGCGCGTCGGCGACCTGCCGACCTCCAAGCCGCTGCGCGCCTGGCTGGCGGGCCTCGAGGCCGTGCAGGTCGCCGCCGACGAGCGGCTGCGCTGGCAGGACCCCGACCAGGTCGCGGACCTCGTCCTCCCCTACCCGGCGGCCCAGACGCTCGCCGCGCTCGCCGCCGCGGTCACCGCGGGCCGGGACGAGCCCGTCGACGGGACGTGGCGCGCCGCGTGGCGCGATGCGGACGCGCGCGCCGCGAGCGCGATCGCGCAGACGCTCGGGGAGGAGCTGACCGAGCCGCGCATCGCCGCGGAGCTCACGGCGTCGCTGCCGCCCGAGGCGACCCTGGTGGTCGCCGCCTCGATGCCGATCCGCGACGTCGAGTGGTTCGCCCCCGTGCGGGACAGCCCGGCGCGGGTGCTGGCCAACCGCGGCGCCAACGGGATCGACGGGACGATCGCCACCGCCTACGGCGTCAGCGCGATGAGCGCCGGGCCGACCGTCCTGCTCGTCGGGGACGTGACGCTCGCGCACGACATCGGCTCGCTGCTGACCGCGCGGCGCACCGGGATCCCGCTGACGATCGTGCTGCTCGACAACGGGGGCGGCGGGATCTTCGACTTCCTCCCGGTCAGCGGCGAGCAGGACGCCTACGAGGCGCACGTCCTCACCCCCACCGGGCTCGACCCCGAGAAGGTCGCCGACCTCTACGGGCTCGCGTACCAGCCCGTCCCGGACCTCGCCGCGCTGAAGCTCGCGCTCGAGGCGTCGCTGGAGTTCCACGGCACCGCGCTGCTGCACCTGCGCACCGACCGCGCGCGCAACGTCGAGCTGCACCGGCAGGTCTGGGACGCGGTGGCCGCCGTCCTCTAGCGGTCAGAGCGCGAGGACCGGGAGCAGCGCCTGCAGCTTGATCTCGGTCTCGGCCAGCTCGGCGGCCGGGTCGCTGTCGCGCACCACGCCGACGCCGGCGAAGCAGCGCGCGACGCCCCCGGTCAGCAGCGCCGAGCGCAGCGCGACGCAGAACTCCCCGTCCTCCCCCGTGTCCGCCCAGCCGACCGGACCGGCGTACCAGCCGCGGTCGAACCCCTCGAGCTCCGGGATCATCGGCGCGGCCACGGGCAGCGGCTCGCCGCCGACAGCGGGCGTCGGGTGCAGCAGCCCGGCCAGCTCGATCACGCCGACGTGCGAGGCGAGCTGCGCGCGGATCGGCGTGCCGAGGTGCTGGATGTTCGCGACCTTCACGACGATCGGCTCCTCTGCCGACGTCACCCAGACGCTGTGCGGGGCGAGCGTGCGCTCGATGCGGCGCGTGACGATCGCCTGCTCCTCGCGGTCCTTGGTCGAGCGCAGGAGCGCCTCGCCGAGGTGGTCGTCGACCGCCGGGTCGGCGCTGCGCCGCGTCGACCCCGCGAGCGCGAGCGTCCCGGCGCGCAGGCCGTCGCGCTGGATCAGCAGCTCCGGGCTCGCGGCGAGGAACGCGCTGTCGCCGCGACCGGCGCAGACGATGTAGCAGGACGGGAACGCGTCGCGCAGGACGCCCAGCACGCCGCCCGGGTCGTGCGGGGCGGCGCCCGGACCGGTGTGCACCTGCACCTCGCGCGCGAGGACGACCTTCTGCAGGCGCCCCGCCCGGATCCGCTCGACCGCCCGCTGCACCGCGCCCTCGTAGTGCTCCGGCGGCATCGTGCTCGCCACCCGGGTCCGTGACACGGGCGACGGGTCGAGCACCGGCGGCGGCGCGTCGCGCAGCTCCCGCAGCCGGGCGTCGAGCCGGGCGAGCACGTCGGCGACGTCGTCGTCGGCGTGCACGAGCGCGGTGACGGTCAGCCGCAGGTCGCCGCCACGGCGGACGATCGCGACCTCCGGGACCTGCAGCGACGCGGGCGCGAAGCCCTCCCAGTGCGGAGCGCGCCCCCCGTCGGGCGCGAAGGAGAACCCACCGACCGCGACCGGGCCACTGCCCCGCGGGCCGTCCCCGCGCGGATCGCAGACGGCGTCGGCGGCCAGTCGCCGCCAGCGGGCGGCCACGGCCGCGAACCGGTCCTCGCCGTGGGCCTCGAGCGCCACCGCGCAGCCGAGCGCGGTCAGCGCGGCGCCGTCGCGGTCGGGCTGCTCGAACACGAACCACGGCTCCCCGGACCGGCGGGAGGCGACGACCGTGCCGGTCGGGTCGACGTCCGGCGGCAGCGCCCACGTCGCGGCGGCGAGCACCGCCCCACTGCGGACGGTGCGGGCACGGCGACCGGCGATCTCGAGGTGGTGCTGCAGCCGCGCGCGATCGCCGGGGGCGGGCAGGAAGGGGCTCGCGTCGGTGTCGGTGGCGGTGTGGCCGAGGACGGTGCGCATCCCCTGCACATTCTAGAAGGCCGCCGTCGGCGGCCCGGGTCAGGCGGCGCGCGTCAGCTCGATCGGGCGCGTCGCCCTGCGGCGGCCCGTCGTCACGACGATCTGCGCCTCGGTCCGGCGGGCGCGCAGCCGCGCCAGCGTGGCGCGCGCCTGCTCCGGCACGCGGGCCCGCACGCGGAAGGTGCCCGCCGCCGTGACGGTCCGGCGCGCGGTGGCGAGGGTGACCGTGCGGCCGCCGACGCGCGCGACGAGCCGGACCGCGTACGTGCCGGGGCGGTCCGCGTCGACGCTGACGAGCAGCCCGTCGCGGCGCACCGTCGCGACGCGGGCGGCGGGCTTGGCGCGCACGGCGAGCGGGACCGGCCCGGTCATCGAGGGCGGCAGCGCACTGGACGGGCTCGCCGGCGCCCGGAACGGGCCGGTGACCTCGAACGTCATGCCGGTCGCGACGCCGCCGCGCTGCGAGCTGAAGTACAGCCGCCGGCCCGACGGGTCGAAGGTCACGCCCGCGATCTCGGTCTCGGCGCCGTGCAGCGGCCCGCTGAGCTGCAGGAACGGCGCGACCTCGCGCTGCGCGGTCACGAGGACGACCTGGAGGTCGTCGGCGTCCTCCCCGACGAAGAGGTCCCCGGACGGGGCGTGGACGCAGATCGCGTCCGGGTCCTTCAGCGGCGCCTGCGGACCGATCGCGACCCCGTCGTAGAGCAGCGCGAGCCGCTCGGTCGCGCACTCGTACGCCCAGACGCGGTCGTCGCGGGTCGAGGTGAAGTACACGACCCCGGTGTCGAACCACATGCCCTCGCCGCGCTGGAACTTCAGGCTCTCGGGCACCTGCCGGCGGGTCGGGGTGCCGCGCTGGAACAGCGGGTCGGGGACCGGCACCCAGCGGATCGTCTCGCCCCGGCCCGGCGTGGCGATCTCGAGGATCCCCGCGGACAGGTCGGGGTAGCGGTCGGGGGTGAAGCGGTAGAAGCCGGAGTCGCCCTCGTCCTCGGTCATGTAGAGGCGCTTGCCGACCGGGTCGACGACCGCCGCCTCGTGGGTGAAGACGCCCAGTGCGGGCCGCACGACGGCGCGCTGGGCGCCGAGCGGGTCGCACTCCCAGACGCGGCCGGTGTCGATCTCCTCGCAGGAGAGCCACGTCCCCCACGGCGTCGAGCCGCCACCGCAGTTCGTGCTCGTGTTCGCGAGGATCCGGCGGGCGCCGGTGACGCGGCCGTCGCGGTCGAAGGAGACCGAGGAGACGCCGCCGACGGCGGGGATCTCCGAGTTGACGGTCAGGACGTAGCCGCCGTCGGGCTGCGCGAACGTGGCGGCGCCGTCGGGGAACGGCGGCCACACGTAGGTGGTTCCGAGGACCGGGGTTCCCGCCGCGGCGATCAGGCGCGAGGAGAAGCCCTGCGGCAGCGCGATCCCCAGCGGGTCGGCCGCGCCGAGCGGCCCGTACGGTCCGACGCCCGGGGTCGCGGGCGACTGGGCCAGCGCCTGCTTCCAGAACGCGGGTCCCATCGCCAGGGCTCCCATGGTGAGCGCGGTCCCGCGGAGGAACCCGCGCCGGTCGACGACGTGCGGCATGGGGCCAGCATCCCACCGCGGCCCGGGGCCGCGGTGAATGCCTGGTGAACGGTCACGTTCAGGCGGGTCGGGGCGGGCCCCCGACCCGACCGGGCCGCGGGACTAGGTCTCCTGGCGGCCGCGCGCGATGGCGATCTCGCCCGTGCGCATCATCTCGATCAGGCCGAACGGGCGGACCATCCGCTCGAACGCCGCGACCTTGTCGGTCGTGCCGGTGATCTCGATGATGATCGACCGCTTGCCGACGTCCACGACCTTGCCGCGGAAGATCTCGCAGATCTGCAGCACCTCGGCGCGCGCGGTGCCGTCGGCGGCGACCTTGAAGAGCGCGAGCTCGCGGGCGACCGTGTCGGCCGGCTCGAGGTCGCGGATCTTCAGCACGTTGATGAGCTTGTGCAGCTGCTTGGTGACCTGGTCGATCGGGTGCAGCGCCCCGTCGACGGTGAGCGTCACGCGCGAGATCTGGTCGTCGTCCGTGGGGCCGACGGTCAGCGTGTCGATGTTGAACCCGCGCCGGGCGAACAGGCCCGCGATGCGGGTCAGGACGCCGGGCTTGTTCTCGACGAGGATCGACAGGACGTGCTTGCGCCCCGTCATCAGGCCGCCACTGGCCTCGAGCTCCTCGAGGCTCAGCAGCTGGTCCTTGGTTCCGGGCTCACCCATCGCTCAGCCCACCATGTCCCGCGCCGCGGCGCCCGGGGCGATCATCGGGTAGACGTTCTCCTCGGCGGTGACGCGCGCGTCGACCACGACCGGGCCGGGGACCGCGAAGGCCGCCTTCAGGTCGTCGACGAGCGTGGTCTTGTCGGTCAGGCGCACGCCGTGGCAGCCGTAGGCCTCCGCGAGCTTCACGAAGTCCGGGAACTGGCCGAGGTCGACCTGCGAGTAGCGGCGGTCCCAGAACAGCTCCTGCCACTGGCGGACCATGCCGAGGTAGCCGTTGTTGGAGATCACGACCTTGACCGGGATGCCCTCCTGGGCGCAGGTCGCGAGCTCCTGGGCGTTCATCTGGATCGACCCGTCACCGGAGATGCAGACGACGGTCTTGTCCGGGCACCCGATCGCCGCGCCCATCGCGGCCGGCAGGCCGAAGCCCATCGTGCCCAGGCCACCGGAGTTGATCCAGCGCCGCGGCTCCGGGAAGTCGTAGTACTGGGCCGTCCACATCTGGTGCTGGCCGACGTCGGACGTGATGATCGCGTCGCCGCCGGTGGCCTCGTAGACCGCCTGGATCAGCCGCTGCGGCTTGATCTCCGTGCCCTCGCTGTCGTCGTAGCGCAGCGGGTAGCGGGTCTTCCACTCCTCGATCCGGCCGTTCCACTCGTCCAGCCGGCCGCTGTCGGCGTCCAGCGCGCGGTACTCCTCGACGAGCTTCGCCAGGACCGACTTGCAGTCCCCGACGATCGGGATGTGCGCGGGGATGTTCTTGCTGATCTCCGCGGGATCGATGTCGATGTGGATGAACTTCGCGCGCGGGGCGAACTCGCTGAGCTTGCCGGTGATCCGGTCGTCGAACCGGGCGCCGACGCAGCAGATGAGGTCCGCCTCGTCCATCGCGTAGTTCGCCGCGCGGGTCCCGTGCATGCCGAGCATGCCGAGCCACTGCGGGTCGGGCGCCGGGAACGCCCCGAGGCCCATCAGCGTGCAGGTGCACGGGAAGCGGTCGGCCCGCACGAGCGCGCGGAGCTCCTCGCTGGCGTTCGCGTTGACGACGCCGCCACCCGCGTAGATCACGGGACGGCGCGCGGCGGCGAGCGCCTTGGCGGCCTGCCGGATCTGCTTGGTGTTGCCCTCGGTGTTGGGCTGGTAGCCCGGCAGGCGCACGTCGGTGACCGGCTCGTACGGGATGTCCACGCGCGAGAGGTCGGTCGGGATGTCCACGACGACGGGGCCCGGGCGGCCGGTGCGCGCGAGGTAGAACGCCTCGTGCAGCGCCCGCGGGATCTCCGTCGGGTGGGTGATCATGATCGAGTGCTTGACGCCGGGCATGGTCATGCCCATGACGTCGGCCTCCTGGAAGCCGTCGGTGCCGAGCAGCTCGGTGCGGACCTGACCGGTGATGAAGACGACGGGGACCGAGTCCATCATCGCGTCGACGATCGGCGTGATCAGGTTCGTCGCGCCCGGGCCGCTGGTGCCCAGGGACACGCCGACCCTTCCGGTCGCCTTGGCGTAGCCCTCGGCCGCGTGGCCGCCGCCCGCCTCGTGGCGGACGAGGACGTGGCGGATCCCGGCGTCGTACAGGGCGTCGTACGTCGGGATGTTGGCGCCGCCGGGAAGCCCGAATACGACCTCGACGCCCTCTGCCTTCAAGCACTCCATCACTGCGTCAACTGCACGCATGCTGCGCTCAACCTCCTTCCGACATGACTCGCGGGACTCGATGAGATGACGAGAGCCGCACCGGGGCGGCTCTCAGAGCGACGAGTGTACCAACGGGTTTGGGCGTCGCCGCGCCCCGCACGGCGCGCTTCAGCGCGTGGCCGCCGAGACCTCGGTCGTGTAGTCGAGCTCGTTGCCGCAGCCGACGCACAGCGCGTCGTGCAGCATGCACTCGCGGCCGCAACGCGGGCACGGCCGCCGCGGCTCCTCCCCGTCGTTGCGGTAGGCCATCGCGACGAGCAGCCCGATCCCGGGCACGATCGCCCCGATCATGAACCACAGCGTCACCGAGCTGCCCTTCGTGCGGCCGATCACCGCGGTCGCGATGCCGAAGGCGACCGCGAGGAAGATGTAGATGCTGCCGCCCACGCGATCCTCCGGGTCAGAGGGTCCGCAGCGCCCAGACGACGGCGACGAGCGCGAGGACCACGGCGAGCATCGTGGCGACGCCCGCGACGATCCCGATCACGATCTTGAAGAGGACCCAGGCAGCGACCGCGAGGACGAGGATCGCGAGTGCACGCTGCTTCAGCGAACTGCGGGACTCGGACATGGATCGAGGGTACTACGCGGCTCCCCCCGGCCTCTCGGGAACGGGCCGGGGCCCGCCGTGACGCCGATCCCCATCATCGTCACGGCGGGCCCATGGTCGGCCCACAACACCCTCAGGAGGAGAGAGCGGTCAGTGCTCGCGTCGGTCAGCGCCCTGCCGGGTGTCACCGGCCGGCCGGGTGCTGGCGAGCTTCGCGAGCCGGTAGCGCCGGATCTTCGGCGCGTACGGCGAGCGGTCCTGCTGCTCGGTGATCGCCAGCAGCTGGAGCCGGCTGATCGCGTTGGCGTGGCTGCTGGAGGTCATGGACAGCATGGTGCCGGGACCCCGCTCTCAGCGGCATGGGCAGCCGGTCGGGAATCCCTGCGGTGTCCTTCGCCCTGCGGTCGAACGCCGTCGCCGCGTCAGTGCGCGCGGGCGATCGCGCCGGCGGCGTCGAGCGCCGGCCGCATCGGCGCCGGGATCCGGCGGCGCACCCGCCAGCGGGCCCCGGAGAACGAGTGGTTGGCGACGGTCGCGAACCCCGCCTCGTCCTCGCGCAGCGCCAGCAGCAGGTGCGAGATCCGGTCGGCGGACGGCAGGTCCGGGTGGTTGACCCGGATGCAGTAGCAGTGCACGCGCCGGCCGCGGTCGCGGACCAGGAGCGCCCCGCCCTCCCCCAGCAGCCAGACGCCGAGACGCCCACGCTCGAGCACGAGGCCGGTCCGGGCGTGCAGCTCGCGGGCCTCGTGCCCGACGAGGTCGCCGAGGAGGCCGAGCGCGGTGCGCTCCGGGCCGTCGGCCGCGCGCCGCTTGGGCCGCACGACGTTCGCCCCGCGCTGCGCGTAGAGCTCGGGGATGATCCAGCCCTGGGCGAACGCCATCAGCGCCACCGGCGCGGTGAGCGGCTCGACGAGCAGCAGCACGATCCCGGTGACGGTGAACGGGATCACGTAGCCGAGCGTCGAGAGCGTCCAGCCGTGCCCGCGGCGGCGGAGCTGTCGCTCGTCGACCCGCGGGCGCCACGAGACGGACGCCGTCTCCGGGAGGACGGCGTCGGCGGGCTTCGCGGAGGTGCTCACCCGCCGGAGATCGGCAGGCGCATGATCACGAGGTCGGCGTCGATCGGCAGCTCGCGGACCTGCTCGGCGTGCCCCTCCCCGGTCGAGACGATCGCGTAGTAGCCGCGGTCGAGCTCGGCGCGGAAGGCGGTCGCGGCCGCCTCGATCGCGGCCTCGTCGGTCGCGGTCCACTCGGCGAGGGTGGTGTGGCCGGTGCGGTCCATGCGGACGAGTCGTGACATGTCCCGATGGTACGCCCCGCGGCCGGGCGCGTCACGCCCCTGGCGCGCCCGCGCCACGTGCACCGGTGGCGGCAGGCCGCGCGGCGGCCGGCGCGGACCTGGGTCAGTCCCGGGCGGCGGCCAGCCGCGTGAGGGTGGCGCGTGCGACGGCGGCGAACGCCGGATCGTCGTCGCGGTGCGCGACGTGCACGATCGTCGCGAACACCAGCGCCCAGCCGCGCGCCCGGTCCTCGAGCGCCGGATCGACCGGCCCGTAGGCCGCCAGGAACGCGGCCTCGTGCGCCGCCGGGACGGTCGTCCACCGGGCGGAGAGGTCGACGGCCGGGTCGCCCGCGCAGAGGTCCCCCCAGTCGAGGACCGCGGCGAGGTCGCCGTCGGGGCCGGTGAGGACGTTGCGGACGTGCACGTCCCCGTGGATCCAGTGGCATCCCGGCGCGGGCGGTGCGGCGCAGGCGCGCTCCCAGACCCGCGCGAGCGCCCCGGTGTCGGTCCCCGGCGCGGGACCGCCGGCCGCGGCGAGGAGCGGCAGCGGCGCGGGCCGCCGGGCGACGTGCCCGTCGCGGTGCGGGTTGGCCGGCGCGTCCGGCGGGGCCGCGACGTGCAGGCGCGCGAGGACCGCCCCGAGCCGCCGTGCCCCGGCGGCGGACAGCGGCCGCCGGTCGGCGGTGCTGCCGGGCAGCCACGGGGCGACGTGCCAGCGCCAGGGGTAGCCGGGGGCGGGCTCGCCGAGATGACGCGGGACCGGCACGGGCACGCCGAGGCGATCGGCGAGCTGCGGCAGCCAGCGCTGCTCGTGCTCGACGAGCGTCGCGCCCAGGGCGCGGCGCGGCAGCCGCACGACGAGGTCGTCGCCCAGGCGCCACAGCTCGTTGTCCCAGCCCGATCCCGCGTGGCGCAGCGGACGCTCGGCGAGCCCGGGGTGCTGCGCGCGCAGCAGACCCCGGACGAGCGCCTCGTCGATCGCGACCTCGGCGGGCGGGACCGCGGTCAGAGCCCGAGGGTGCTGCGGACGATCCTCGTCACTTCCTTGCCGTCGGCGCGGCCCTTCGTCTCCTTCATCACGAAGCCGATGATGACCCCCATCGGCTTCATGTCGCCGCCTCGGAGCCGCTCGGCGATGTCGGGGTTCGCGTCCAGGGCGGCCTGCACGACCGGGACGAGCTCGTCCTCCCCGCCGACCGCGCCGAGGCCGAGCGCCTCGACGACCTGCGCCGGATCGCCACCCTCCGCGACGAGCTGGTCGAGGACCTTCTTGGCGCCGGTGATCGTGACCGCCCGGGCGGCGACCAGGTCGGCGAGCGCCGCGAGGGCGTCGGCCGGGACCTTCGAGTCCGCCGGGTCGCTGTCGGCCTCCAGGCGCTGCAGCAGCTCGTTGGCGACGAGGTTCGCGACCGCGACGCCGTCGGCCTGCGTGGCCGCGGCGGCCGCCTGCTCGTAGTAGTCGCCCAGCTCCGGCCGCCAGGCGAGCAGCTTGGCGGTGTCGGGGTGCAGGCCGAGCGCCTCGAAGCGGGCGGTGCGCGCCGCGGGCAGCTCCGGGAGCGCGGCCTTCGCGCGCTCGAGCATCTGCGGCGTGATCGTCACCGGCGTGAGGTCGGGCTCGGGGAAGTACCGGTAGTCGTGCGCCTCCTCCTTCGAGCGCATCGACGTGAGGCTGCCGGTCTGCGGGTCGAAGTGCAGGGTCTCCTGCTCGACCTTCTCGCCCGCGCGGACGAGCCCGACCTGCCGGGCGACCTCGGCGCGGATGCCCTGCTCGATGAACCGGAACGAGTTCATGTTCTTCAGCTCGGTCTTCGTGCCGAGCTCGGTCGACCCGGCGGGGCGGATCGAGATGTTCGCGTCGCAGCGCAGCGAGCCCTGGGACATGTCGACGTCGCTGACCCCGATCGTCTTCAGGGTCGTGCGCAGCAGCCGCAGGAACTCGCCCGCCTGCTCGGCGGAGCGGATGTCGGGCTCGGTGACGATCTCGGCCAGCGGCGTGCCCGCGCGGTTGAAGTCGACGACGCTCGTCGTCGAGCCGTCGATGCGGCCGCTGGAGCCCCCGTGGATCGTCTTGGCCGCGTCGTCCTCGAGGTGGACGCGGTGGATCGCCACGCCGCCGAGCTCGCCCGCGCCGCAGAGCGGTTCGTCGTACTGGCTGATCTGGTAGCCCTTGGGCGAGTCGGGATAGAAGTAGTTCTTGCGGTGGAAGATCGACCGCGGCGCCAGCTCGCAGCCGAGCGCCATGCCGATCAGCAGGCCGAGGTGGATCGCCTCCGCGTTGGCCACCGGCAGCGCCCCGGGCAGGCCCAGGCACGTCGGGCAGGTACGCGTGTTGGGCTCCTCGGCGAACCCGAGCAGGCACGAGCAGAACATCTTCGTGCGGGTCTTCAGCTGGACGTGGATCTCCAGGCCGATGACGGTCTCGAACTCGGTCATGCCGCGCCTCCCTTCCGCGCGACGGAGCCGTCGAAGCCCAGCGCGCCCTCCAGCGCGAACGCGGCGTCGAGGATGCGGTTCTCGCTGAACGCGGGACCGGCGAGCTGCAGCCCGACCGGCAGGCCCTCCGAGAGGCCGCACGGGATCGAGATCGCCGGGACGCCGGCGAGCGAGAACGGCACGGTGAAGTAGTCCTCCAGGTACATGGAGAGCGGGTCGTCGGTCTTCGACCCCAGCGGGAACGCGACGCCCGGGGTCGTCGGGGTGACGATGAGGTCGACGTCGGCGAACGCGGCGTCGAGGTCGCGGCGGATCAGCGTGCGGACCTTCTGCGCCGACGCGTAGTAGGCGTCGTAGTAGCCGCTGGACAGGGCGTAGGTGCCGATGAGGATGCGCCGCTTGACCTCGGGGCCGAAGCCGTCGTGGCGGGTCCGGGTGTACATCGACAGGAGGTCCGGCGCCTCGGTCCGCAGGCCGTAGCGGACGCCGTCGAAGCGCGCGAGGTTGCTCGACGCCTCCGCCGGGGCGAGCACGTAGTACGCGGCGATGCCGTACTCGGCGTGCGGGAGCTCGACCTCGCGGATCTCCGCGCCGAGGTCCCGTGCGGTCTGGAGGGCGGCGTCGAACGCGGCACGGACACCGGGCTCGATGCCGTCGCGCTCGACGTCCTTGGGGACCCCGAGCGTGATGCCGTCCAGGCGCTGGGCGGTCGGCAGGACGGTCGCCTCCGGGAGGCCGACCGAGGTCGCGTCGCGCGGGTCGCGCCCGTGCATGTGCGCGTAGAGCAGCGCGGTGTCGGTGACGTCGCGCGCGAACGGGCCGGCCTGGTCCAGCGACGACGCGAAGGCGATCATCCCGAAGCGGCTGCAGGCGCCGTAGGTGGGCTTCAGGCCGACGATGCCGCAGAGCGCGGCCGGCTGGCGGATCGAGCCGCCCGTGTCGGTGCCCAGCGCCCACGGCGCGAGCCCGGCGGCGACCGCGGCGGAGCTGCCGCCCGAGGAGCCACCGGGCACGCGCGTGGTGTCCCACGGGTTGCGGGTGGGACCGAAGGCGCAGTTCTCGGTGGAGGAGCCCATCGCGAACTCGTCCTGATGGGTCTTGGAGAGCAGGCTGGAGCCCGCGTCCTGGAGCCGCTGCACGACCGTCGCGGTGTAGGGCGGCAGGTAGCCCTCGAGGATCTTCGAGCCCGCCTGGGAGGGCACCCCCTCGGTGCAGAAGAGGTCCTTGACGGCGAGCGGCAGGCCGCGCAGCGGCTGCTCGCGCAGGGCGGCGAGGTCGGCGGGGGCGGCGTCCGCGACCCAGCTCAGCGCGCCGAGGTCCTCGGCGGCGCTGGCGGCGCGGTAGGCCTCGAACAGGTCCGCGGGATCGAGCTCGCCCGCGTCGATCGCGGCGATCGCCTGCGCCGCGCTGAGATCGAGGATGTCGCTCATGCCTGCGGGCTCGGGACGCGGTAGCCGTCGTCGGCGACATCGGGCGCCTGGGAGAAGGCGACCTCGCGCGGCAGCGACTCGTGCGGGACGTCGGGCCGCAGCGCGCTGTCGATGTCGACGACGTGCGCGGTGGGCTCGACGGCCGAGAGGTCGAGCGCGCTGAGCGTCTCGATGTGGCCGAGGATCTTGGACAGCTCGCCGCTGGCCTTCTGCACCTCGTCCTCGGAGAGCTCGAGGCGGGCCAGGCGCGCGACGTGGAGGACCTGCTCACGATCGATCATGCGTGACGCAGGGTACGTGAGCGGACCGGGGCCCCGCCGTCAGGGGCGTCGGGACGCGGCCACGGCGGCGAGCCCCGTGGCGGCCGCGAGCACGGCGAGCGCGACGGCCAGGGGCGGCTCCCGCTGCACGACCTCCCGGCCGAGCCCGAGGTCGGGCGGGGCGACGACGAACCGCAGCACGAGCGCGAGCAGCGCCAGCACCCCGAGCGGCGCGACCGCCCGGCCGGCCGGGGCGGCGAGCGCGGCGATGACGAACAGCCCCAGCGGGACGATCGCGAGCCCGGCGGTCGCGACGGCGCTGCCGGAGCCCTCGACCAGGAAGGAGCCGCCCTCCTGCGCCGTGCCGGTCGGCGGGAGCACCGCCCGGTCGAGGTCCTAGCTGATCCACTCCGGGACGCAGAGGCCGACGAGCAGGACCGCCAGCAGCCGGACGGCGAGCTCGACGCGGCTCACGCCACCGCGTCGGCGGGCGGAGCGGGGCGCGGCTCGAGGTCCGGCGCGGCGCTGTAGGGCGCGGACTGGCGCTCGTCCTTCATCGTGATCCAGCCCCCGGCGGCGCACAGCACGACGCCGAGCAGCGACAGGTAGGCGCCGAGCTGCAACGTGACGTTCTCGTCGCCCAGTCCGGCGTCCGGCTGGAACAGCGCGAGCCGCAGGAGCGTCAGGACCGAGACGAGGATCCCGAAGAACGCGGTCGCGACCGCGCTGGCCATCGTCAGGCCGACCGGCTCGACCGCCACGGTCAGGACCACGAGCGTCAGCGCGAGCGCGGCGACGAGCAGCAGCAGCGCGATCAGCGCCCAGCCGGCGATGTCGAAGCCGGCGACGCCGACGCCCCCGGCGAAGGCATCAGCGCCGACCGACCGGGTGAACACGGCCTCCGGGACCTCCACCCAGTCCAGGAACAGCGACACGACCACGACGGCCGCGCCGATCAGCGCCAGCGCCTCGCCGACCCGGATCCGGTTGAGCTGCATCAGGCGACCCCCGCCTGCGCCCGCGCCGCCTCCAGCGTGTTGCGCAGCAGGAACGCGATCGTCGTCGGGCCCACCCCGCCGGGCACCGGCGTGATCGCCGAGGCGACCTCGGAGGCGGCCGCGAAGTCCACGTCCCCGGTGAGCTTGCCGTCCAGGCGGTTCATCCCGACGTCGACGACCACGGCGCCCGGCTTGACCCAGTCGCCCTTGACGAGGTGCGCGACCCCGACCGCCGCGATCAGGACGTCCGCGCCACGGCAGGTCGCCGCGAGGTCCTTCGTGCGCGAGTGGCAGATCGTCACCGTGGCGTTGTGCTGCAGCAGCAGCTGCGCCATCGGCTTGCCGAACAGGTTCGACCGGCCGATCACGACGCACTCCGCGCCCTGCAGCTCGGTGCCGGCCTCCGCGAGCAGCTCGATCACGCCCGACGGGGTGCACGGCCGCAGCCCCGGCATCCCGAGCGCGAGCCGCCCGGCGGAGGCGATCGTCAGCCCGTCGACGTCCTTCGCGGCGGAGATCGCGTTGGTGATCTCGACGCCGTCCAGGTGGCCCGGGAGCGGCAGCTGGCACAGCACGCCACTGACCTCCGGGTCGGCGTTCAGCTGCTCCACGAGCGCCAGCAGGTCCTCGCGGGAGGTGTCGGCGGGCAGGCGGTGGTCGAAGCCGCGGATCCCGACCTCGGCGCACGCCTTCTGCTTGCCGCCGACGTACACGGCGGACGCCGCGTCGTCGCCGACGAGGATCGTGGCCAGCCCGGGCGGGGTCCCGCCCCGCTGCGCGGTGAACTCCGCGACCTCCGTCGCGACCTGGGCGCGGACCCGGGCCGCGACCGCCTTGCCGTCGATGATGCGAGCGCTCATGTGGCGCCGAGGGTACGCGACCCGGCGGCGCGGGCGCGGTCAGGCGATCGTCTCGCGCAGCCCCGCGGCCGCCTTGTCCCCGATGCTCTTGAAGGACAGCTTGAGGATCGGGTCGAGCAGGCGCAGCGGGCCGCGGAAGACGAGATCGGCGTCGTAGGTGACCTCCGAGCCGCTGCCGTCGGCCGACGGCGAGACCGAGATCTCGTCGACCGAGATCACGAGCGCGTTCGTGCCCCGGAGCACGAGCCGGCGGGCGGCCGCGTCGTACTCGGTGATCTCGTAGACGAGCGAGGACTCGCGCAGCGACTTCACGGTGATCTTGAAGCGCGACCCCAGGCCGATCGGCCCGTCGTCCAGGCGCTCGCCCCGGACGACGCCGGGGTCCCACTCCTGGGCGTTGGTGAAGTCGGCCATGTAGGCGAAGGCGGCGTCCGCGTCACGGGAGGACGGGACGGTGGCGACATAGCGGGCCATCAGACGGGCTCCGTTCCTGCGAGGCGATGGACGGCGTCCCAGAGTCTCGTCCGGTCCTCCTCGCGTTCGCGGGTCATCGGGACGCGGTGGGTGGGGCGCGTGCGGCGGTCGTGCCAGAAGCGCCCGGTGGTGCGCAGCGGCTCGTCGGCGGCGCCGAGCCAGACGATCGTGTCGGCCCCCTGGTCGGCGTCGCGCAGCAGCGGGCCCATGACCTTGTTGAAGCGCGGCAGCGAGGTCTCGACCCCGGGGGTCGCGACCCAGCCGGGGTGCATGCTGTGGACGACCACGCCCGCGGGCCGCAGGCGCTCCCCCCACTGCTCGGTGAGGATCACCTGCATGCGCTTGGTGTGGGCGTAGACGGCGGCGCCGTCGAAGTCGCCGTGCTCGGCCTGGAGGTCGTCGACGTCGAGCTTGGCGGTGTACATGCCGCCCGAGGAGACGTTGATGATCCGCGACGGCGCGGTGGCCACCAGCCGCGGCAGCAGCCCCTCGGTCAGCGCGACCATGCCGAGGACGTTCGTGGCGAAGGTCAGCTCGTGGCCGTCGACGCTGAGCTCGCGCGCGGGCGGCAGGACGCCCGCGTTGTTGACGAGCACGTCGACCGCCGCCTCCCGCTCGACGATCGTCGCGGCGGCGGCCTTGACCGACTCCAGGGACGCGAGGTCCCCGACGACGACCGCGACCTCGCTGTTGCCGGTCGCGGCGCGGATCTCGGCGGCGGCGCGCTCGCCGCGCTCCTGGGACCGGGCGATCAGGACGACGCGCGCGCCGAGCGCCGCGAACCGCTGCGCGGCCGCGCGACCGATCCCGGACGTCGCGCCGGTCACGACGACCGTGCGGCCGGTCAGCGCCGGCAGGTCCTCGGCCCAGTCGCGCTGGCGCAGCGCGTAGCCGGTCTTGGTGTAGCCGGGCAGGACCGTGAGGTCGAGCGCGCGGTCGATCAGGGTGGCAACCATGCAGATGATGTCCGGGCGCCAGGCCCGGCGGGATCACCGCTTCGTGATCGGCGCGTACTCGGCCATGAGCTTGCGCTCCGAGCCGTCGCCCGCGAACCGGATCACGACGACCCCGCCCGGCTCCACGCCGGTGACGACGCCCTCGCCGAACGCGGCGTGCACGACGTCGTCCCCGGTCATGAACGAGGCGCCGCCCGCGCCGCCCCGGTCGCGCTCGGCCGCCGCGGACCCGGATGCCGCCGAGCCCCACGACATCGCGCGGGGCCGGGTCGCCTGCCCGCCGCCCAGGCCGCTCCCGTACGAGGGCTGCGGGGTGTCCTCGTCGAGCAGGTGCGACGGGATCTCCGACAGGAACCGGCTCGGCAGCCCGTACGTCGTGCTGCCGAACACCGCGCGACGCCGCGCGTAGGTGAGCGTGAGGTCGCGCATCGCCCGGGTGATCCCGACGTAGAAGAGCCGGCGCTCCTCCTCGAGGGTCCCCTCGTCGAGCGAGCGCGAGTGCGGGAAGACGCCCTCCTCGCAGCCGACGATGAAGACGATCGGGTACTCGAGCCCCTTCGCGTTGTGGAGCGTCATCAGCGTCACGAGCGACTCGTCCTCGCTGCGCGCGTCCGCGTCGGCCACGAGCGAGATCTGCTGCAGGAACGCGGCGAGGTCGGTGTCGCCGGGCGGGCGGGTGTCCCCCATCGCGTCGAACTCGCGGCCCACCTCGACCATCTGCTCGAGGTTCTCCAGGCGGCCCTGCGCCTCGATCGTCCGCTCCGCCTCGAGGAAGTCGATGTAGCCCGACTCGTGCAGGACCGCGTCGAGCAGGTCCCCGATCGGGACGCCGTCCTGCGCGCGCGCCCGCAGCGACTGCATCGTGTCCATGAACCGCGTGAACGCCTTCACCGCCGCAGCGCCGAGACCGGGCACGGAGGCCGGGTCCTCGGCCGCCTCCCAGACGCTGATGCCCTGCGTCTCCGCGTGCGCGATGACCCGCGACAGCGAGGTCTGGCCGATCCCGCGACGGGGCGAGTTGACGATCCGCGTGAACGACACGACGTCCTGCGGGTTGGCGAGCACCTGCAGGTAGGCGACCGCGTCCTTGACCTCGGCGCGCTCGTAGAACTTCGTCCCGCCGATCACCTGGTAGCCGACGTCCCGGCGCACGAGCGTGTCCTCGATGACCCGCGACATCGCGTTGGTCCGGTAGAAGACCGCGATCTCCGACCGGGAGACCCCCTCGTCGATCAGCCGCTCGATCGCGCCGACGACGTAGCGGGCCTCCGCGTGCTCGTCGTCGAGCTCGCGCAGCGCGATCGGGTCGCCCTGCCCGAGCTGCGTGAAGAGCGTCTTCTCCATGCGGCCGCGGTTGTAGGCGATCACGCCGTTGGCGGCGTCGAGGATCGTCTGCGTGGAGCGGTAGTTCTCCTCGAG
This sequence comes from Paraconexibacter algicola, assembly GCF_003044185.1. Classification (GTDB taxonomy): domain Bacteria; phylum Actinomycetota; class Thermoleophilia; order Solirubrobacterales; family Solirubrobacteraceae; genus Paraconexibacter; species Paraconexibacter algicola. The sequence goes on along the minus strand of NZ_PYYB01000006.1, from coordinate 41,036 downwards.
CTTGATGACGTCCGCGGTCGGGAAGTCGTCCTGGAAGTTCAGGATGTTCGTGATGTCCGCGCTGCGGAACGAGTAGATCGACTGGTCGGGATCGCCGACGGCCATCAGCTGCTGATGGCCGTCCTCGCCGCCGGCGAGCAGCTGCAGCCACCGGTACTGGGCGTGGTTGGTGTCCTGGTACTCGTCGACGAGCACGTGCCGGAAGGTCTGCGTGTAGCGCGCCCGGACCTCCGGGAACAGCTCCATCACGTTCACCGCGCGCACGAGCAGGTCGTCGAAGTCCATCGCGTTCATGCGGTGCATCTCGCGCTCGTAGTGCTCGTAGACGTCCGCGACGGTCTGCTCGAAGTAGCCGCCGACGAGCTGGCGATAGCCGTCCGCGTCGCGGAGCTTGTTCTTCGCGTCGGAGATCTGGTGGTGGACCGCGGCGGGCGTGAACCGCTTCGTGTCGACGTCGAGGTCGTCGAGGCACTTCTTGACCATCCGGCGCGTGTCGGACTGGTCGTAGATCGTGAAGCCGCGCGTGTACCCGAGCCGGTCGGCCTCGGCGCGCAGCATCCGCACGCACGCGGAGTGGAACGTCAGCACCCACATCGCACGGGTCGAGCGGCCCAGCAGCAGCTCGACGCGCTCGCGCATCTCCTGCGCGGCCTTGTTCGTGAACGTGATCGCGAGGATCTCCCCCGGGCGCGCCTGCCCGGTGCGCACGAGGTACGCGATCCGGTGGGTGAGCACGCGGGTCTTGCCCGAGCCCGCGCCGGCGAGCACCAGCACCGGTCCGCCCGGGTGCTCGACCGCCGCCCGCTGCTCGGGGTTCAGGCCCTCGAGCAGGCCGGAGACGTCGGGGTGCAGGGGCGCGTCGGGCATCCTCTCCGAGGATAGGCACCGGCCCGGCGCACCGGGCGGCTAGGCTCCGGCGCGTGTCGTTCTGCGACGAGATCCGCGCCGCGTGCGCCCGCATCGCCCGCGACGCGGAGGCGGTGCGCATCGACCTCGGGGCGCTCGAGCGGTTCGCCGCCGCCGAGGACGTCGCCGAGCCGACGCTCGACCCCGAGCGCCACCACCTCGACGGTCCGCCCGAGGAGATCGCCCGCTACCTGCTGACCCTCGACGCGATCAACTTCGGGTCCGGCTGGTTCCCGACGCTCGCCAAGCGCACCGACGCCACCGGCCGAGCGGTCAGCGGCTACTTCACGGTCGCGTGGAACCTCGCCGATCACCACCGCGCGCACGGCGCCTGGACCAACGCGCAGCTGCGGGCGATGCGCACCGACGAGCTCGCCGCGATCCTCGGCCAGCGCGCCGACCACGAGCTGCTGTCGCTCTACGCGCAGGCGCTGCGCGAGCTCGGGCGCTTCCTCGGCGACCGGGACGTCCTGGCGGTCGTCGCGGACGCGCGCGGCTCGGCGGAGCGCCTGGCGCGGACGCTGGCGACCGGCATGACGCTGTTCGCCGACCCGGGCTTCGCCAAGCGCGCCCAGATCGTGCCGAACGACCTCGCGCTCGCCGGGGTGGCGGGCTTCGCCGACCTCGACCGGCTGACGATCTTCGCCGACAACCTCGTGCCCCACGTGCTGCGCCGCGACGGCGTGCTCGTCTACGCGCCCGGCCTGGCGGAGTGGATCGACGCCGGGAGGCTGCTGCCGTCCGGTCGCTGGGAGCGGGAGATCCGCGCCTGCGCGCTGCACGCGTGCGTGCTGCTGAGCCGCCGCACCGGGGTGCCGGAGCGGACCCTCGACACGTGGCTGTGGCAGCGCGGGCAGGCGCCGGAGTACAAGGCCCATCCGCGCCACCGCTGCCGCAGCGTGTACTACTGACCCCGTGGCCCACCTGCACCGCAACGTCGACGGGTTCGGCGAGGACGCCGCCGAGGCCTACGAGCGCGGCCGGGCCGGGTTCCCGCCCGTGGTGCTCGACGCGCTCGGGCTCGCCCCCGGCTCCCGGGTCCTGGACCTCGCCGCCGGCACCGGCCTGCTCGCGGGCGCCCTCCAGGACGCGGGGCACGACGTGGTGGCGGTCGAGCCGATGCCCGCGATGCGCTCGCGCCTCGCGCGACGGATCGGGGAGCGCCGGACCCTCGACGGGACCGCCGAGGCGATCCCGCTGCCCGACGCGACCGTCGACGCGGTCGTGGTCGCCGACGCCTTCCACTGGTTCGACGGCCCGGCGGCCGTGGCGGAGATCCACCGCGTGCTGCGTCCGGACGGCCGCTGCGTCCTGGTGTGGCGGGCGGCCGAGTGGCCGGACGCCCCGGAGTGGTGGCGGCGGCTCTGGGCGCGCATGGACCGGCTGCGCGGCGACCATCCGGGCTTCGTCGGGGACCAGGGCCGCGGGGCGTTCGACCGTCACGGGGGCTTCACCGCGCTGCAGCACACGACCGTCGACTTCGACAAGACCAGCGACGCCGAGGGGATGCTGGCGAACCTGCGGTCGATCTCCTACGTCGGGCTGCTGCCGGAGAACGTGCGGCGCGCGCTGCTGGACGACGTGCGCGCCGACCTGAAGGATGCGCGCGTCGGGACGTTCGTCGAGCCGCAGCGCGCCCACCTGTGGGCGACGCGGCGGCGCTAGGAGGGACCGCCTAGCAGCTCAGCCGCCGGCCGGGTTCGGCCCGCGGACGGGCCGCAGCGGCCGGACCTCGCCGACCTCGGCCTGGTCGGGGTCCTCCCCGGCCCGCTCGGCGACCGCGCGCTCCAGGGCGCCGATCCGCGCGGCGAGCCCCTTCAGGGCGTCGGCGACCGGATCGGGCAGGTGCACCCAGTCGGCGTCCGGCCCGGTCGGACGCCGCCCGTCGATGCGGACCGGGTGTCCGGGGTTGCCGACGACCGTGGAGTTCGGCGGCACGTCGTGGATGACGACCGTGTTGGCCCCGATCTTCGCGCCGTGCCCGACGGTGATCGGGCCGAGCAGCTTCGCGCCGGACCCGATCGTCACGTTGGCGCCGACCGTCGGATGGCGCTTGCCGGTCGCGAACCCGGTCCCGCCCAGCGTGACGCCCTGGTAGAGCGTCACGTCCTCGCCGACCTCGGCGGTCTCCCCGATCACGACGCCCATGCCGTGGTCGATGAACAGCCCGCGCCCGACCCGGGCGGCCGGGTGGATCTCGATGCCGGTGACCGTGCGCGTGACGTTCGCGATCGCGCGCGGGACCACGGGCACGCCGACCTCGTCGAGGGCGTGCGCGACGCGGTGCGCGAGCAGCGCGTGGACGCCGGGCCAGCTGGCGAGGATCTCCACCGACGAGACGCCCCGCGCCGCGGGGTCGCGCTCGTGGACGGCGCGGACGTCGCGGCGGACCTCCCCCGCGACCCGGGCCAACGTGCCGAGGCCGAACATGACGGATACCGTAGCGAGCCGATGACCTCCCCCCACGTGCTGATCCTCCACGGCTGGCAGGGCTCCGGGCCCGAGCACTGGCAGACCTGGCTCGCGGGACGGCTCGCCGCGCGCGGCCTGGACGTCCGCTACCCCGAGCTGCCGGACTGCGACACGCCCTGCCCGGACCGCTGGGGGATCGCCCTGCACGAGGAGCTCGCAGCGCTCGGGCACGACGGCGAGCGCGTCGTGGTCTGCCACTCGCTCGGCTGCGTGCTGTGGCTGCGCGAGGCGCGCCGCGTGCGCCCGGAGCACCGCGCCGACCGCGTGCTGCTCGTCGCCCCGCCGTGCCCCGGGGAGCACGTCGCCGAGCTCGCCGGCTTCTTCCCCACCGACGCGCGCCCCGACGAGGTCCGCGGCGCGGCCGACCGGACGCGGCTGGTCTGCGCCGAGAACGACCCGTACTGCCCCGGGGTCGGGGCCGCCGAGCACTGGGGCGCGCCGCTGGGGCTGCCCGTCGACCTGCTGCGCGGCGGCGGCCACCTCAACCCGGACGCGGGCTACGGGCCGTGGGCGGCGGTCGAGGAATGGGTGCTCGGGGAGCGCGAGGAGCTCGTCGCGTGATCGTCGACTGCGCCCTGTACGAGGACGGCGTCCGCCGCCCGGGGACGATCGAGCTCGCCGACGCGCTCGAGTCGTGCCGCCACGACGGCCGCGCGTTCGTGTGGATCGGGCTGCACGAGCCCGACGAGGCCGAGTTCGACGCGGTCCGCGACGAGTTCCGCCTGCACGAGCTGGCGATCGAGGACGCGGTGGTCGCCCACCAGCGCCCGAAGCTCGAGGTCTACGGCGACCACGTCTTCGTCGTGCTCAAGACCGTGGAGTACCGCGATCCCGACGAGGTGATCGACGTCGGCGAGATCCTCATGTTCGTCGCCCGCGAGTTCATCGTGACCGTCCGGCACGGGCGGCCGAGCCCGCTCTCGGAGGTCCGCGGCCGCCTGGAGGCGCGACCCGAGCTGCTGAAGCTCGGACCCAGCGCGGTCTTCCACGCGATCGTCGACCGGATCGTCGACGACTACGAGCCGGCCGTCCTGGGGGTCGAGAACGACATCCAGGAGGTCGAGGCGCAGGTCTTCACCGACGACCGCACGAGCAACCCGACCGAGCGGATCTTCCGGCTCGAGCGCGAGGTGCTGCAGTTCCAGCGCGCGGTGGTCCCGCTGGCGACCCCGCTGGACCGGCTGGCGCGTGGGCAGTTCGACGCAGTCCACGACGACCTGCACTCGTACTTCCGCGACGTCCACGACCACCTGCTGCGCGTCAGCTCGCAGATCGACACGCAGCGGCAGCTGCTCTCCAGCGCCCTGCAGGCCTACCTGGCACAGGTGTCGGTCCGGCAGAACGACGACATGCGCCGGATCGCGGCGTGGGCGGCGATCCTCGCGGTCCCCACCGCCCTCGCGGGGATCTATGGCATGAACTTCGAGCACATGCCCGAGCTGCGCTGGCAGTACGGGTACCCGCTGGTCATCGCGGTCATGGCGACGATCTGCAGCCTGCTGTACCGGCGCCTGCGCCGCGCCGGCTGGCTCTGAGCGGCGCCGGGGCGCCGCGCCCGGGTCCGCGGGGTTCAGCGCGGCTCGGGCTGGAAGAACGGGGCCGACACGTACCGCTCCCCGGAGTCCGGGAGGACGGTGGCGATCCGCTTGCCGCGCGACTCGGGCCGCGCGGCGACCTGCAGGGCGCCCCAGACGGCGGCGCCACACGACATGCCGGCGAGAACGCCCTCGGTGCGCGCGAGCGCCCAGGCGGTCTCGATCGCGTCGTCGTCGGGGCAGCTGAGGATCTCGTCCACCAGCTCACGGTCGAAGACCGGCGGGACGAAGCCGGCGCCCATTCCCTGGATGCGGTGCGGGCCGGGCCGGCCGCCGGAGAGGACCGGGGAGCTCAGCGGCTCGACCGCCACGACCTGGATCGTCGGGTCGCGGTCCTTCAGGAACGACGCGACGCCGGTGATCGTGCCGCCGGTGCCGACCCCGGCGACGAAGACGTCGATGTCGCCGTCGAGGGCCTCCCAGATCTCCGGGCCGGTGGTGGCACGGTGCGCCGCCGGGTTGGCCGGGTTGGCGAACTGCTCGGGCAGCCAGGTGTCGGGACCGGACGCGAGCCGGCGGGCGGCGTCGACCGCCTCGTTCATCCCACCCATCGACTCGATGATCTCGACGCGCGCGCCGTAGAGGCGCAGGAGCGACTCGCGCTCGCGGCTCATGCCCTGCGGGAGCGTGATGACGAGGTCGTAGCCCTTGGCGGCGCAGACGAACGCGAGCGCGATGCCCGTGTTGCCGGACGTCGCCTCGACGATCGTGGTGCGGCCGGGCTCGATGCGGCCTTCCGCCTCGGCGGTCTCGACCATCGCGAGGCCGATGCGGTCCTTGACCGAGCCGCCGGGGTTGAACGACTCGAGCTTCCCGAAGAGCTGCACGTCGTGCTCGGCCGGGATGATGCGGCTGAGCTGCACCATCGGGGTCCGACCGATGTGTTCCGCGATGTTGATCGGGATTCGCCCCATTGCGATCGAGTCTAGAGGGTGGGCCGGGTGGGTCCTCATACCGGTTCCCTACGTGGCTCCATCCGCAGGACGACGCGAGCTGCCGATGATGCTCCCAGGCAGCACCCTCCCCCTCTCCCGACCGGAACACCACCATGGCTCTCGTGATCGTCGCGACGCTCGTCGCCCTTCCCCTCGTCCTGCTCGTCGTCGACCTGCTCCGGCCGCGCCGGACCGGGACCGACCGGTTCGCCGGCGCGCCGCTTCAGGCCGCCGCCGACACGCCGGCCGGCGCCGCCACCGCGGACCCCGTGGCCGCGGCCGCCTCGCCGGTGCGCGCGCCGATCGCCGCGGCGCAGCGCCCGAGCACGACGGTCGCGCGCACCGAGCCGCAGGTCGTGCTCCCGGCGGCGCACGCGGACGCGCGCCCCGCCGTCCCCGCCGCCCTGCTGGGCGCCCTGCCCGCGACCGCCGGGGCGGCGCCCGCCCAGCTCGAGGGCCAGCGCGAGCGCCGCCGCGGGCGAACCGCGACGCGCCGCGACTACTTCGGTGACGGGCTGCTCGCGAGCACGGTCGCGCAGCGCAGCGACGCGGCCTAGAGCCGTCGCTGCCCGGACGGGCCGGGCGCGTCCCGGCCCCCGTCCAGCTGGCATCATCCGGCGAGCCCGTGCTGCTCGCCACCCTGCTCCTGACGCTCGCCGCGTCGTCCGTCACCGATCAGATCGAGCGCTGGTCGCCGGTCGTCCTGATGCTCATCGCCGGCGGGATCCTCTACCTGCGCCACCGGGACCGCCAGCGCGGTCCCGACGAGGACGACGACGAGGACTGGTAGGCCGCGCGGCCTGGGCGATCCGCCGTCGCGCGCTCCGGGTGACCCCGGCCGGTCGGCGGCGGCGCACGCCCGGTCCGCGCACGCCTCCCCCCGACCGAGCGCACCCGTGCCCATCCGGCGACCGCCGTACGAACCACCGCGCTGAGCGCGGGTTTCGCACGGCGGTCCGTCGAGCGGCCGGTCCACGACGCACGGCACCCGGACACGGAGGACCGTCCGCAGCGCCCCAAGCGCCCGTAGTCCTGCGCGTCGGCGCCCCCGAGCGGCGCACGTGACCAGGCAACCGCGCCGCGCGAGAAGCGCAGCGAGCTCAGGAGCGCTTCGCGGCCGCCGGTCCGACGGTCGGCGCGTCTAGATGTAGTACATCGTCTGGCCGCCGGCGCGCGCCTCGCGCTCGACGACGTCGGCGATCGTCAGACCGCCGAGCACCTGGCGCGCCGCGGCCGCCGCGTCCTCGAAGACGCCCTCGGCGTCGCGACCCAGCGGGCCCTCGAGCGTCTCGACGACCTCGAGCACCGTGATCGTCGACGGATCGCGCGCAAACGAGTAGCCGCCCTTGACGCCACGCTGGGACTTCAGCAGGCCCGCACGGCGCAGGACGGCGAAGAGCTGCTCGAGGAACTGCACCGGCACGTCGCGGCGGCGGGCGAGCTCCCCGATCGGGATCGGCGCCTCGTCGCCCGCGCGGGCGAGCTCGGCGAGCGCCTTCAGCGCGTACGGGCTCTTGGTGGTGATGGAGATCATCGGCGGGCGGCGGCGACTACCGTTGCGACGATCGTATGGCACTGATCGGCCGTCTCGCCCCGCCCCTGGCCCTGATGGGCCTGATCTTCTTCCTCTCGGCGCAGGAGGACCTGAGCTCCGGACTCGGCACCGCCGACCTGATCCTCCGCAAGCTCGCCCACATGACCGAGTACGGGCTGCTGTTCCTGCTGTGGCTGCGCGCGCTGGGCCGACCGTGGCGCCCGGGCGCGGCCGCGCTCGTCACCGTGCTCTACGCGGCCAGCGACGAGTGGCACCAGAGCTTCGTCACCGGCCGCCACGGCACGCCGGTCGACGTGCTCATCGACGCGACCGGGGTGCTGCTCGCCTGGCTGGCCTGGCGCGGCGGGCTGCTCGCCGCCGTCCGGCGGCGCGTCCGCCGGGCCTGAGGGCCGATCAGAGCCAGCCGCGCTCCGTCGCCATCAGCACGGCTTGGGCGCGATCGACCGCGCCGAGCTTGCCGTAGATGTTGTGCAGGTGCGTGCGGACCGTGGAGGTCGACAGCGACAGCTCGAGCGCGATCTGCTTGTAGACCTTGCCCTCGGCCAGGCGCTTGAGCACCTCGACCTCGCGGCCGGAGAGCGGGCAGGGGTCGATCTGCCGGGTCCGCCCGGTCGTCGGGTACGGCAGGTCGTACATCACGGCGCGCAGCTCGGTCGGTCCGAGGCCGATCACCCGCGCGGTCTTGAGCAGCTCCGTCGGCGACACGGGCAGGCCCTGCGCGTAGTGCGCGAGCATGTCCGCGAGGCGCACGAACGCGGCCTCGCCGGTCGCGTCGTCGGCGTGGTGGCGCTCGATGACCGACGCCACCGCCTTCGGCAGGCCCCAGCGGCGCGCGAGGACGCCACCGACGAGCGCATGGTCGACGCCGAGCTCACGCCGCTCGCGGTGGATGCGCTCCTCGGGCGTGCGGGCGTCACCGTGGACCTTCGCCGGGTAGCCCGGGTAGGCGTGCATCAGGACGAGCTTGCCGATGTCGTGCAGCAGCGCCGTGACCATCAGGCGGTCGCGGTCCTCGTAGCCCGCCTCGGTCGCGAGCCGGTCGGCGGCGCGCTGGGTGGCGACGCCGTGCAGCCGGAAGCGCTCGGGCGCCGCGTCCCAGACGGCGCTGCGCTCGAAGAAGTCGAAGGTGCGGGCGCGGCTCGCGAGGCCCTGCACGGCCTCCGGGGAGAGCAGCTCGACCGCCTGCACGACGCTCTCGACCTTGCCGCGGGTCTTGCCCTCGACCTGGTTGCCCAGGCGCAGCACCGCGATCACGAGCGCGACGTCGCTCTCCACCGCGGCGACGACGTCGCTGGTCGAGACGCGCTCCTGCTGCACGAGCGCCAGCAGGCGGTTGCGGGACTCGGCCAGGGCGGGGAACGCCTCGAGCGCCTCGAACGCAGCGGTGAGCCGGCGGCCGTGGCCCTCGTTGTGGTGGCGCTGTGCTCCGGCCGTCTCGGCGGTGGCGGGCGACATGGCGGTGGCGGTGGGACTCAGGGTCATCGGGGGGACGTCTCCGGTGGCGTGCAGGGGGGACGTCCCGGTTATCGGCAGGGATGGACGGATGATTGAGCGCGGATCGGACGATCGCCCGGGCGACCGTCCGGGATGGCGCGCAGCCGCTCTCGCTCAGTCCGTGATCGCCGCGTCGATGCGACGTAGCGTCTCGTCGCGGCCGAGCACCACGACGGTCTCGAAGATCCCCGGGGACACGGTCGTGCCCGCGAGCGCGACGCGGATCGGCTGGAAGACCTGCTTGGGCTTGGCCTCCCGGGCCGCGACGACCCCGCGGAGCGTCTCGTCGACCGCCTCGACGGTGAACCCGTCCGGCGGCAGGGCCGCCAGCGCGGCACGGACGTCGGCGAGCGCCGCCCGGCCCGCGTCGTCGAGCCACTGCGCGCGGGACTTCTCGTCCTCGGTGGTCGGCCCGTCGAAGAAGAACCCGACCAGCGGCCAGAAGTCCGCGAACGTCTGGATCTTCTCGTGGCTGATCTCGACGACCGCGCGCAGCCCCTCGCGGCCGGTGAACCGCTCGAGTTCCGCGGTCAGCTCGTCGAGCGACAGCTCCCGCAGGTAGCGGCCGTTGAGCCAGCGCAGCTTCTGCTCGTCGAACCGCGCCGGGTTCTTCGACACGCGCGAGATGTCGAACCGCTTCACGAGCTCGTCGGTGGCGATGATCGTCTCGTCGTCCTCGTCGCCCCAGCCGAGCAGCGCGAGGTAGTTGCGGATCGCCGCCGGCAGGTAGCCCGCGTCGCGGAGCTCCTGCACCGACGCGGCCCCGTGGCGCTTGCTGAGCTTCTTGCCGTCCGGCCCGTGCAGCAGCGGCAGGTGCGCGAACTGCGGCGGCTCCGCCCCCAGCGCCCGGTAGACGAGCAGCTGCTTCGGCGTGTTGGAGAGGTGGTCCTCCCCGCGGATGACGTGGGTGATGCCGGCGTCGAGGTCGTCGACCGCGACCGCGAAGTTGTAGAGCACGCGACTGTCGGCCCGGGCGATCACCGGGTCGTCGAGGTGGACGGTCCGGAAGGTCGTGTCACCGCGCACGAGGTCGTGGACGACGAGCTCCTCGTCGTCCGGGACCCGCAGGCGCACCGCCCCCTCCCCCTCGTCCTGCCCGCGGAACCCGCGGTCGTGCCCGTGCTGCTCCTTGTAGGCCTTGACGTCGTCGGCGGTCGCGGTCGTGCGGTACGCGAGGCCCGCGTCGAGCAGCTGCTGCAGCGCCTCGCCGTGCCGGTCGGCGCGCGCGACCTGGCTGATCGGGCCCTCGTCCCAGTCGAGCTCCAGCCACCGCAGCGCGTCGAGGATCTGCTCCACGTTCTCGGGGGTGGAGCGCTCCAGGTCGGTATCTTCGATGCGCAGCACGAACGTGCCGCCGGAGCCGCGGGCGACGAACCAGTTGTAGAGCGCAGCGCGCGCGCCGCCGATGTGCAGCGCGCCCGTGGGAGATGGAGCGAAGCGAACCCTCATGAGCCTGGACACTACGAGGCCGACGTGCTGATCGGCTGCCACGTCTCGACCGCCGGTGGTCTGCACGAGGCGGTGAAGCGCGGCGAGGAGGTCGGCTGCGACGCCATCCAGATCTTCAACCAGTCGCCGCGCATGTGGAAGCCGACCGCGTACTCCGAGGACGACTTCGCCGCGTTCCGCGAGGCGATGGCCGCCTCGCGCGTGCAGTCGGTGGTCATCCACGCCGTGTACCTGATCAACAGCGCCTCCGACGATCCCGAGCTGCGCGCGAAGTCCCTGACCTCGCTGGTGCAGGCGCTGACGATCGGGGCGGGGATCGGCGCCGACGGCGTCGTGCTGCACCCGGGCTCGGCCAAGACCGGGGACGTCGGCGAGGCGATCGCCCGCTGCGGCGAGACGCTGAAGGAGGCGCTCGCGCAGACCGCCGGGTGCGACCTGCTGCTCGAGGACACCGCCGGCACCGGCGGCACGCTCGGCCGGTCGTTCGCGGAGCTGCAGGCGCTGATCGACGCGTCGGGTGGCGACGAGCGCCTGGGCCTGTGCCTGGACTCCTGCCACCTGCTGGCCTCCGGCTACGACGTGCGCACCCAGGAGGGCCTCACCGCGGTCCTCGACGACTGCGACGAGGTCGTCGGCCTCGACCGGCTGCGCTGCCTGCACGTCAACGACTCGCAGACGCCGCTGGGCTCCAACCGCGACCGGCACGCCCCGCTCGGCGAGGGCGAGATCGGGCGCGCCGGCTGCGCCGCGTTCTTCAGCGAGCCGCGGTTCGAGGGCCTGCCGATGATCTTCGAGGGGCCCGGCGTGGAGGGCAAGGGCGTCGTCGCGCGCGACCTCGAGATCGCCCGGGAGCTGCGCGCCGAGGGGCGCGCCGCCCGCGGACTCGACGGCTGACGCCGACCGGCCTGCGCGCCGCCGAGGGCGGCGCGGGCGTCAGGCGATGGGCGTGGAGACGGCCGAGGACCGGATCGCCCGGTCGAGCTCGGCGCGCAGGGTCGGCGTGTTGTTGCCGCGGTAGTCGGCGCCGAGGCGCAGGTGCCGCAGGCCCGAGGTGGTGCTGACCTCGAGCACGACCTCGCTCTCGCCGGGGAAGTTGCCGAGCACGTACTTCAGCTCGTCGATCACGGACGCCTGCACCTGCGTGGCGTCGAGCTTGACGCGGATGTCCTCGGGACCGCGCTGCAGCTCGGCGAGCTGCACCTCGGCGGCGGCGACCTGCGCCTCGGAGGGCTCGAACTTCTCCATCGAGGAGATCACCATCGAGGTGCCGCGATCGCCGTGCTCGACCTTGCCCTTGACGAGCACGACCGTGTCGACGGTCAACAGGTCCCCGTACTCGGTGATCGTCTTCTCGAACGCGATCGCCTCCAGCGTGCCCTCGAGGTCGTCGACGGTCACGAACATCATCTGGCTGCCGGTGCGGGTGCGCAGCTGCCGGGTCGCGGCGATGATCCCGCCGACCGTCACCCAGTCGCCGTGCTTGACCTTCTCGATGTCGCCCAGCGACACGTCGGCCTTCACCTGCAGGGCGGCGCGGACGTCCTTGAGCGGGTGCGCGGAGACGAAGACGCCGATCGCCTCCTTCTCGAACGCGAGCAGCTCGTTCTTCTCGAACTCCTCGGCCGGGATCGGCGGGTGCTGCACCGCGAACGGGTTGGCGCCCCGGGCGGTCCCGCCCGCCCCGTCGTCCATCCCGAGGTCGAAGATCGAGCCCTGGCCGATCTGCGCGTCCTGCTGGACCTTCTGGCCGGCGGCCTGCGCCTGCTCGAGCACCTCGAGCATGCCCTTGCGGCTGTGCCCGGTCTGGTCGAACGCGCCGGACTTGATCAGCGCCTCGATCGTCTTGCGGTTCGCGGAGCGGTAGTCGACGCGCTCGCAGAAGTCCCACAGGGACGCGAACGGCCCGCCGTCGTCGCGCGCCTTCTTGATCGCCTCGACCGCGCCGTGACCGACGCCCTTCACGGCGTCGAGGCCGAAGCGGATCGCGCCGTCGACGACGACGAACTCGTGGTCGGAGACGTTCACGCACGGCGGCAGGATCGCGATCCCCATCTCGTCGCAGCGCGCGACGAAGAACGGGACCTTGTCCTTCGTGTTCATGACCGAGCTGATCAGCGCGGCCATGTACTCGGCGGGATGGTTGGCCTTCAGCCACGCCGTCCGGTACGAGATCAGGGCGTAGCAGGCGGCGTGCGACTTGTTGAACGAGTAGTCGGCGGACTTCTCGTTGGTCGTCCACAGCTGCTCGATCAGCCCGCGGTCGACCCCGTTCCTGGCGCAGCCCTCGAAGAAGACCGGCTTGAGCTTGGCCATCGCCTCGCGGTTCTTCTTGCCGATCGCCTTGCGCAGGTCGTCCGCCTGCGCACCCGTGAACCCGGCGAGCTCCTTGGAGATGAGCATCGCCTGCTCCTGGTACAGGATGACCCCGTACGTCGGACCGATGATCGGCTCGAGCCGCTCGTCCTCGATGCGGACGGTGCTCGGGTCCTTCTTGCCCCGCGCGTACGTGGGGATCTGGTCCATGGCGCCCGGCCGGTACAGCGACACGAGCGCGACGAGGTCGTCGAAGACGGTCGGCTTGACCTTCTTCAGGGCCTCGCGCATGCCCTCGGACTCGAACTGGAACACGCCGACCGAGTCGCCGCGGGCGAGCATGTCGTAGGTCTTGCCGTCGTCGAGCGGCAGCGTGTTCATGTCCGGCCGCTCGCCGGTGGACCGCTCGATGATGTCCAGCGCGTCCTCGATGACGTCGAGGTTGCGCAGGCCCAGGAAGTCCATCTTCAGGAGGCCGAGCTCCTCGACGGGCTTCATCGAGAACTGCGTGACGAGCTTGTAGTTGCGCTCGCCGCCGGGCAGCGACGGCCCCGACTTGTCCTCCGTGAGCTGCACGGGGACGACGTCGGTCAGCGGCATGCCGGCGATGACGACCGCGGCGGCGTGGATCGAGTTGTTGCGCACGACGCCCTCGAGACCGCGGGCGACGTCGATGACCTGCTTGGCGGTGGGGTCGCTGTCGTAGCGGACGCGCAGCGGCTCGCCGTCGGCCATGCAGGACTCGAAGCTCGGGTTGCGGCCCTGCTCGGGCTCCGGCACGAGCTGGGAGATCTCCTCCCCCACCTGGTAGGGGTGGCCGAGCACGCGGGCGGCGTCCTTGGTGGCCGCGCGCGGGGCCATCTTGCCGAAGGTGATGATCTGCGCGACCGACTCGCGGCCGTACTTGCCCACGACGTACTGCATGACCTTCTCCCGGCCGCGGACCGAGAAGTCGATGTCGATATCGGGCATGGACACGCGCTCGGGGTTCAGGAACCGCTCGAACAGCAGGTCGTACTTCAGGGGGTCGAGGTCGGTGATGCGCAGCGAGTACGCGATCAGCGAGCCGGCGGCCGAGCCGCGGCCGGGACCGACCGCGATGCCGTGGTCCTTCGCGTACTTGACGAAGTCCCAGACGATCAGGAAGTAGGCGTTGAAGCCCATGCGGTCGATGACCCCGAGCTCCATCTCCATCCGCTCGATCGCGTCCGCGGGGATCGGCGCGCCGTAGCGCTCGACCAGCCCGGCGAGCACGAGCTCGCGCAGGTACGCCTTCTCGTCCTCCCCCTCGGGCAGGAACCGCGGGATGAGCTGGCCGCCGAGCGGGATCTCGACCTCGCAGCGCTCGGCGATCTCGAGCGTCGACGCGAGCGCCTCGGGATGGTCCGCGAAGTCGCTGGCCATCTCCTCGTTGCTCTTGAGGAAGAACTCGTTCGTGTCGAACGACAGCTTCGGCTCGGCGAGCGTCGACTTCGTGTTGACGCACAGCAGCGCCGCGTGGTGGTGGTAGTCCTCGCGCCGCAGGTAGTGGACGTCACCGGTGCCGACGAGGCGGCCGCCGAGCTCGCGTGCGAGCTTCACGACGCCCTCGTTGACGACCGTCTGCTCCGGGATCCCGTTCTGCTGGATCTCGAAGTACACGTTCTCCTTGCCGAACGCGGCCTGGAGGTCGCCGACGTGCGCGCGCGCCTCCTCGTAGGCGCCGTCGACCAGCCGCTGCGAGGAGCGCGAGGCGAGGCAGCCCGTCAGCGCGATGACCCCGCCGCCGTAGGTCTGCAGCTGCCCCATGTCGATCTGGGGCTTGCCCATGTTCAGGCCCTCGGTGAAGCCCATCGACGAGAGCCGCACGAGGTTCTGGTAGCCCTCGTTGGTGCGGGCCAGCAGCGTCAGGTGGTTGCGCTCGCCGCGGCCGCGGTGGGCGTGGTCGTCGACGTAGTAGATCTCGCAGCCGAGGATCGGCTTGATCCCGTGCTTGCGGCACGCCTTGTAGTGCTCGACCGCGCCGTTCATCACGCCGTGGTCGGTGAGCCCGAGGGCGGGCTGCCCGAACTCGGCGGCGCGCTTGGCGAGCCCGTCGATCTTGCAGTGCCCGTCGAGCAGCGAGTACTCGGAGTGGACGTGGAGATGCGCGACGGTCGGGGCGGACACGGGCTAGCGAGGGTACGGGTCGCGGCGGACGGCTCGGCCCGTCACCGGCGCAGCCCCTGCGCCTCGTGGAACAGGCCGTGCAGGCGCTCGGCGGCGTCCCCGTCACCGTGCAGCGCGACCCGCTCGCCGGGCGGCGGGACGGCCCCGCCGAGCAGCGCCGGGAGCGTGCGCCCGTCGAGCTCGACGCGCGCGGCGGCACCGTCGGGAGCGGGCCCGTCGTCGACCCGGACCGCGCCGTCGACGGCGACGTGGAGCGTGGTGCCGTCCGCGAGCGCGTAGTCGACGGCGAACGCGGGACCGGTGACCGCCGCGGGATCGACCGCGGCCGCGAGCAGGCGCAGCAGGTCGCCGCCCTGGACCGGGACGCCGGCGGCGGCGATCTCGGCGATGCCGACCGGGGTCCGCAGGTCCTTCACGAGTCGCCGCAGGCGGCGACGCCGACCACCGACGTGCAGGTCCCCGGGCCGGCGGCCGGTGCCCCCGGCGGCGAACGCGACGATCGAGGCGAGCGGGCCGCGGACGGCGAAGTCGACGTCCCCGCCGGTCCCGGCGTCGCGGCGGTCGACCGTCGCCGTGCCGGCCTTCAGCCGCACGTGCCAGGTCTCCCCCTCGCCGACGGTCACGTCGTAGGCGAGGTCACGCCGCGAGCGCTGCGCGTGGGTCGCCAGGATGGCGGGCAGCACGCGGGCGGCGAGCGCCGGGTCCGTGGCGGCCGCGGCGACGAGCGCCGGCCCCAGCCACGCGGCGGGCGGGCCGCCCGCCGCGACCAGGTCGACGAAGCGCGGCGTGTCCGCGGACGGGCGCGACGGGACGGCCGGGAGCACGGGCGCCGGGCCCACGGGCGGCACGACCTCGTCGGGCCCGTCCTCGGCCGCGGCGAACGGTGGCGACGGCGCGTCGCCGGAGGGTTCGTCCGCGACCGGATCGGCGACGCCACCCACGGCCGGCGGGTCGGTCGGCGGGACCTCCACCGGGGCCGCGGCCGCGCGCGTCCCGGCGGCGGCCGTCGGCGGCTCGGGGGTGACGGGGACGCGGCCCGCGGCGATCTCCTCGAGCTCGCGCAGCACGGCGTCCTCCGCGACGGGGGCCGACGGGTCCGGCGCGGCGGTCACCGGCGGCGCGACGTCCGGTGCGTCCGACGACGCGGGCGCGTCCGCGGGTGCCGCGGGCGGGGCGGCGGTCTCCGCGGCGGTCGTGTGCGCCACCCGGGAGCGCAGGCGCTCGGCGGCGGCCTGCAGGTCCCCGATCAGTGCGGCCGTGTCGGCGTCGAGGTCCGCCACGTCGAGCCGCGCGGGCGCCCGCAGCGGCCCCTCGGGCTCCTCGGGCGCGGGCTGCGGCGCCTCGAGCGCGCTCGCGCGCTGCGCCTCGGCCGCGTCCTGGGCGGCGCGGACGCGGTCGAGCTCCGCCCGCACCGTCTCCAGCGCCTCGCGCGCCGCCGCCTCCGACGCCACCCGGGCGGCGAGCTCGCGCTCGAGCTCCTCGCGCACGCGTCCCGCCTCGGCCGCCAGCTCGCGGTCCTCCCGGTGGGCGGCGCGCTCCGCCTCCAGCTGCGCCTCGAGCGCGTGACGGGCGATCCGCTCCGCCTCGAGCTGCTCGCGCAGCTCCTCCGCCGCGCCGCCGAGCTGGCCCCGCAGGGCGGCGATCCGCTCCTCCATCGCCTCGAGCTCGTGGGCGAAACGCAGACGCTCCTCCTCGACCTGGCCCCGCAGGCGCCGGCGCGTCTCCTCGAGCTCCTGCTCGAAGCCCGCCCGCAGCGTCGCCGCCGTGTCGACGAGCTCGGCGACGAGCGCCTCGACCGCGGCGTCCCGCTCGACGCGCGCCGCCTCCTGGGCATCGACCTCCTGCAGGCGGCCGCGCAGCTCGGTGATCGCGTCGCGGACCTGGTGCTCGAGCTCGACCCGCCGCCGCAGCTCCTCGACGAGCGCCTCGTGGGCGGCGGTCGCCTCCGCCGCGTCCTGGCGGGCGCGCTGCGCCTCGGCCCGGGCGGCGTCGGCCTCGACGGCGAGCCGGTCGCGCTCGGCGGTCAGCGCCTCCCGCTCCAGCCTCGCGCGGTCCTCCACGCGTCCCCGCTCCTGCTCGAGCGCCGCGATCGCCGCCTCCTTGGCGACCCGCTCGGCCACGAGGCGCGCCTCGAGCTCCTCGGTCGCGCCATGGACCTGCGTGTGCAGGCCGGAGGCCCTCGCCTCCAGGTCGGCGACGCGCTGCGCGAACTCCTGGCGCTGCACCTCGAGCTCGGTCCGCAGCGCCTCCTCACGGGCGCGCAGCTCGTCCCGGCCGCGCTGCCGCTCGGTCTCCAGCTCGATGCCCAGCTGCTCCTCGCGGGCACGCCACGAGGCCCGCTCGGCGTCCAGGCGGCCCTGGAGCGCGACGGCGTCCGCGGCGGTCCGCGGCTCCTGCAGCAGCCGCTCGCGCTCGGCCAGCCCCGCGCGCGCGGTGGCGAGCTCGCCGCGGACGGCCTCGAGCTCGGCGAGCAGCCGCTCGCGCTCGGCGGACGCCGCGTCGCGCTCCTGGGTGCGCCGGTCGAGCTCGTGCTGCAGCAGCGTGATCTCGGCGGCGGCCCGCTCGCGCTCGGCGGCGAGCTGGTCCTCCAGCGCGGCGCGGCGCTCGCGCTCGGCGCGCAGCGTGCCGTCGAGCTCGTCGGCGAACGACTGCAGCGCGACGATCTCGGCCTCGAGGCTCTCGCGCCGGCGGTCGAGCTCCAGGCCCGCCTCGCGCGCCTGCTGCTCCAGCCGCTCGACCTCGGCGACGCGGCGGCGCAGGTCCTCCTCCTGCTCGGCCAGGAGCGCGCGGCGCTCGCCGCCGCCGGTCTCGCGACGGGTCGACCGGGCCCGCTCGTGGGCGGCGACGCGCGCGGCCTCGACGGCCTCGCGGCGGGCCTGCTCCAGCTCGACCGTCAGCTCGTGGACGCGCTCCTCGGCGTCGGCGAGACGGCGGCGCAGCGCGTCGAGCTCCTCGCGGCCCGTCCGGCGGGCCGCGGCGGCCTCGTCCTCGGCCTCCACCCGCCGCTGCTGCTCGGCGAACTCCCGCTGCTCGGCGGTGCGCAGCGCGATCTCCCGCCGCTGCAGCTCCGCCGCGAGCGTCTCCTGCTCGGTCCGCGCGCGCTGCAGCTCGTGCTCGGCCTCCGCGAGGCGGGTGGCCAGCAGGACGCGATCCTGCTCGGCGCGGTTGACGCGGCTGAGCAGGGACTCCTCCGCGATCTCGGCGCGCCGCGCCCGGCGTTCGGCGAGCACCGCCGGGTCGACGACGCTGCGCTCGTCGGACGCCGTGGCGTCCTCGTCTCCGGGGGGCTGACCGACGGGATCCATTCACCCCAAGGGTAGGTGGCCCGGAGAGGATGCGCGCCGAGTTTCCCGCACCGTGCGGATTTTTCCCGGACCGGTCGGTCAGGCGCCTGCAGCGGCGCTCTCACGCCGCGACTCGGCGACCGCGATCGCGACGATCGCGCCGCCGACGACCCCGGCCGCGACGACGCGACGCGAGGGCACGAGCCAGCCGTAGCGGCGGCGCACGTACCACTTCGCGCCGTGCCAGACGGCGAAGCCCAGGAGCTCGTAGCCGGAGCGCTTCATGCCCCGCGACCTACCCGGCCCCGGGGCTGCGCGAACGCGCCGCTCACCGGTTGCGCAGCCGGTGGGCCATCCGCGACTGCAGCGACCACAGCTCGATGAAGCCCGGGGACGCCTGCTGGCTGAAGAGGCCGCCCGAGGTCTCGAACGTGGCGAGCGCCGCGTCGTAGACCGCGTTGGGGCTCTCGCGCGTCACCGCGCGGCAGTTGCCCTTGAAGAGCTTCAGGCCGATCGTGCCGGTCACCTGCTCGTTGACCGAGTCCATGTACGCGTCGAGGTTCTCGCGCAGCGGCTCCCACCACAGGCCGGCGTACACGAGGTAGCCCCACTGGCGGTCGAGGTCGCCCTTGAACTGGTTCTGGTGGATCGTGCCGACGAGCCGCTCGAGCTCGGCGTGGGCGGTGAGGATGATCTTGGCCGCCGGGACCTCGTAGATGTCGCGGACCTTCAGCCCGACGATCCGGTCCTCGATGTGGTCGACGATGCCGACGCCGTGCTTCATGCCCGCCTCGGCCGCGGTCTCCAGCAGCTCGACGAGCCCCATCTCCTGGCCGTTCCAGGCGACCGGAACGCCCTGCTCGAAGGTGACGGTGACGATCTCGGGCTCGTCGGGCGCGACCTCGGGCCGCGTCACGAGCTGGAAGACGTCGTCGTCCGGCGCGTGCGTGAGGTCCTCGATCCACTTGCCCTCGGACGAGCGGCCCCAGAGGTTGTCGTCGATCGAGTACGGCGTCGTCTCGGCGCCGCCCTTGATCGGGATGCCGTGCTCGCGCGCGTAGGCGATCTCCTCCTCACGGCCCATCTGCCAGCCGCGGACCGGGGCGATGACCTTCAGCTCGGGGGCGAGCGTCGCGACCGTCGCCTCGATCCGGACCTGGTCGTTGCCCTTGCCCGTGCAGCCGTGGGCGATCGTGTCGCAGTTGTGCAGCCGCGCGTACTCGACCGCGAGCTTCGCGATCAGCGGCCGGCCGAGCGCGGTGAAGAGCGGGTAGTCCAGGCCGTAGTTCGCGTTGGCCTTGATCGCCGGGACGATGAAGTCGCGGGCGAACTCCTCGCGCGCGTCGACGACCTCGGCGGCGACCGCACCGAGCTGCGTGGCCTTGCCCTTGACGACGTCGTAGTCCTCCCCGGGCTGACCGAGGTTGATCGTGAGCGCCACGACCTCCGCGTCGTACTCATCCTGGATCCACTTGAGCATGACGCTCGTGTCGAGCCCGCCGCTGTACAGCAGCAGGACGCGGTGGACCTCGTCGGGCTCGGCGAGGTAGCTGGCGGTGCGGGTGCGGGGCTCGGTCATTCTGGGCTGGATCCTAGGAGAGGAGGGCGGCGAGGCGGGTCGTGGCCTCGTCGAGGTCGGCGGGGTCGATGGTGAGCGGCGGGAGCAGCCGCAGGGTCGAGGGCGAGGTGGCGTTGAGGACGAGCCGCTGCTCCTGCAGCGCGCGGCCGACGAGCGCGAACGCGTCGATCCCGTCGAGCTCGATCGCCTGCATGTAGCCGCGGCCCCGGACCTCGGTGACCGCGGGCAGGTCACGCAGCCGCTCGCTCAGGCGCTCACCGGCGGCCCGCACGGCCGCCAGCAGCTCCGGGTCGCCGACGACGTCCAGCACCGCGAGCCCGGCCGCGCACTGCACGGGGCCCCCGGCGAACGTGGAGCCGTGGTCGCCGGGCTCGAAGACGTCGGCCATCGCGGGCCCGGCGACGAGCGCCCCGATCGGCAGGCCGCCGGCCAGCGCCTTCGCGACGGTGACCGCGTCCGGGACGACGCCGCTGTCCTCCCACCCCCACAGGTGACCGGTGCGGCCGAGACCGCACTGGATCTCGTCGAACACGAGCGCGGCCCCGTGGGCGTCGCAGGCCGCGCGCGCGGCGCGCAGGACCTCGGCGGGCAGCGGGTAGACGCCGCTCTCGCCCTGCACGGTCTCGAGGATCACGGCGGCGGTCCCGCCGTCGACCGCGGCCGTGATCGCCTCGGCCGTCGGCTCGACCGCGACGAACCCGGGGACCAGCGGGGCGAACGGGGCCTGCTTGGACTCCTGCGGGGTCGCGCTGAGCGCCCCGTAGGTGCGGCCGTGGAAGCCGCGGTGGACGGAGACGATCGTGCCGGCGCGGCGGCGCTTGCGCGCGCACTTCAGCGCGGCCTCGACGGCCTCGGTCCCGGAGTTCGTGAAGAAGACCTTCGTGCCGTCGCCGAGCTTCGACGCCTCCGCGAGGCGCGCGGAGAGCCGCACCATCGGGTCGGTGTAGAAGAGGTTGCCGACGTGGATGAGCTGCGCGGACTGGGCGGCGATCGCCTCGACGACGGCCGGGTGGCAGTGGCCGACGGAGTTGACGGCCAGACCGGTCTGCAGGTCCAGGTACTCGTGGCCCTCCGCGTCCCACAGCCGGGCGCCGAGCCCGCGGACGAAGTTCACCGGCTGGCGCGCGTAGTTGGCGGTCAGGTGCCGGTCACGCGGGCAGGGGCCGCCGCCCGCCGTGGAGCCACCGCCGGGGCAGGTCGCGTCGCTCATGCCGACGCCCGGATCTTCGTGCCGATGCCGGCGTCGGTGAACAGCTCGAGCAGCAGCGAGTGCGGCACGCGTCCGTCGACGATGTGCGCGAACGACACGCCGCCGTGGATGGCGTCCAGGCACGACTGCAGCTTCGGCCGCATGCCACCGCCGATCGAGGTCAGGGCCGCTTCGACCTCGTCGGCGCGCGCCTCGGAGATCACGCTGTCGAGGTCCGCGGGGTCGCGCAGCCAGCCCTCGACGTCGGTGAGGAACATGACCTTGTACGCGCCCATCGCGCGGGCGACGGCACCGGCGACCTCGTCGGCGTTGACGTTGTAGGACTGCCCGTCGCGGTCCGCGCCGACCGACGCGATCACCGGGATGTAGTCCTGGGCGATGTGGTTGAGCACGTCGACGTCGACCTTGTCGATCTTGCCGACGAAGCCGATGTCCGCCCCGCCCGGCGAGTGCTGCTTGGAGACGCGCAGCAGCCGGCCGTCGTCGCCGCTGAGGCCGACCGCGGGCTGCCCGTGCCGGCCGATCCGCTGGACGATGTCCTTGTTGACCTTGCCGACGAGGACCATCTTGGCGACCTCGACGGTCTCGGCGTCGGAGACGCGCAGCCCGTCGACGAAGCGCACGTCCATCCCGAGGCGCTCCATGTAGCCGGTGATCTCCGGGCCGCCGCCGTGGACGACGACCGGGTTGATCCCGACGTACTTCAGCAGCACGATGTCGCGCGCGAAGTCCTCCTTGAGGGACGGGTCGGTCATCGCCGCCCCGCCGTACTTCACGACGACGGTCTTGCCGTGGAACTCGCGGATGTAGGGCAGCGCCTCGAGCAGGGTGCCGAGGTCGCGAGGGGGCCGGGGGGTCACGTCGTGTACTCCGCGTTGATGGTCACGTACTCGTGCGAGAGGTCGCTGAAGAACACCTCGGCCTCGACGGCCGGGGTGCCGCTCGCGGCGGGTAGGTCGACCGCGTAGTCGACCTCGGTGCCGGCGACGGCCGCGTCGAGCGCCGCCTGGTCGAACGGGACGGCGGCGCCGCGCGCGCAGACCGGGACGCCCTCGATCGTGATGTCGAGGTCGACGGGTGCGCGGTCGGTCATCGCCAGGCCGACGGCCTGGGCGATGCGTCCCCAGTTCGGGTCGCCGCCGTGCAGCGCCGCCTTGACCAGCGGCGAGTTGGCGACCGCGCGGGCGCAGCGCTCGGCGTCGTCGCGGTCGTCGCCGCGCACGACGACGCGCCCGACGCGCCGCGAGCCCTCGCCGTCGCGGACGATCAGCAGCGCGAGCTGGCGCAGGAGCGCGTCGAGCGCCTCGCGCAGGATCGCCTCGTCCGGGGATCCGGCCGCGACCGCGACGCCCGAGGCGCCGCTGGCCTGCAGGATCGCCGTGTCGTTGGTGGAGAGCTGCCCGTCGACGGAGATGCGGTCGAAGCTGCGCCGCACCCCGTCGCCGAGCAGTCGGTCGGCGGTCGCGGCGTCGAGCTGCGCGTCGGTCTGCACGAAGCAGAGCATCGTCGCGAACGACGGCTGGATCATCCCGGCGCCCTTGGCCTGGGCGGTGATGGTCACGGGGCCGCCGGGGAGCGCGACCTGCAGCCGGGCGCTCTTGGCGAACTTGTCGGTGGTGCGGATCGCCTCGCCGAAGGCGCCGTGCCCGTCGGCGCGCAGCTCGTGGGAGGCGGCGAGCAGCCCCGCGGTCACCTTGCGGCCGTCGAGCTGCACGCCGATGACGCCGGTGGAGGCGACGGCGACCCGGTCCTCGGGCACGCCGCAGACCATCGCGGCGGCGCCCTGCATGCGGGCCGCCTCGTCCATGCCGCGCCCGCCGGTGGCGGCGTTGGCGTTGCCGCTGTTGACCGCGACGGCGCGGATGGCGTCGAGCCGCGTGCGGGTCTTGCACACGACGACGGGGGCCGCCAGGACGCCGGAGCGGGTGAATCGGGCGGCGCTGGTTGTCTCCGGGCTGTCGGCGACGAGCAGGCCGACGTCGGTGAGGCCGCTCTCCTTGATCCCGGCGGCGACGCCGGCCGCGCGGAACCCCTGCGGCAGGGCGTCCCCGTCGAGCACGATGACCGCCTCGGGCGCCGCGACCCAGCGGGAGTCGAAGAAGGCGCTCACCGCAGCCCCGCCGTCTCCGGGAGCCCCAGCGCGAGGTTCAGGTTCTGCACGGCCTGCGAGGCGGCGCCCTTGTAGACGTTGTCGATCGCGCAGAACACGAGGACCTTGCCGGTGCGCTCGTCCGCCCGGGCGGTGAGCCGCGCGTAGTTCGTGTCGCGCACGTCGCGGACGCCGGGCGAGGTGGCGACCACCTCGACGAACGGCTCCGCGTCGTAGGCGGTGGCGAACAGCTCGTCGACGTCGGCCTGGGTGACGGGCCGTGACGTGGTCACGTAGCAGGAGACGAGCTCGCCCTGGTCGAGCGGCAGCAGGTGCGGGATGAACGTGACGGGCGCGGTCGCCCCGAGCACGCCGAGCTCCTGCTGGATCTCCGGGAGGTGGCGGTGCCCGTCGATGCCGTAGGCGTCGACGTTCTCGTCCACGCGCGAGAAGTGCGTGCGCCACGACGCGCCGCGGCCGGCGCCCGAGACGCCGGTCTTCGCGTCGATGACGACGTCGGCGACGAGCCCTGCACGGGCGACGGGCGCGAGCGCGAGCAGCGCGGCGGTCGGGAAGCAGCCGGGGTTGGCGATCAGGCCCGCGCCGCGGAGCTCGTCCCGGTACAGCTCGGGCAGCCCGTAGACGGCCTCCTCCAGCAGCTGCGGGGCGACGTGCGGCACGTACCACCGCTCGTAGGTCTGCAGGTCGCGCAGCCGGAAGTCGGCGCTGAAGTCGACGACCGGGACCCCGCGCTCGCGCAGCCCGGCGACGACCGGGGCGCTCGCCCCGTGCGGGTAGGCGACGACGGCGGCGTCGATGCCGTCGGCGTGCCGGTCGAGGTCGAGCTCCTCGAGCACCACGGGCACGCGGTGGTGCGGGTAGACCTCGTCCAGGCGCGCGCCCGCGTCGCTGCGCGCGGTGGCGGCGGCGAGCTCGAGCCCGGGGTGGCGGTGCACGAGCGCGCAGGTGATGGCGCCCCCGAACCCGGCGGCCCCGGCGACGAGGATGCGCTTCGGGGTGCCGGAGGACCGCACGTGACCTCCGCCGGCGGGCCCCCGGCCCAGGCTGTCAGCCACGCAGCTCCCCTCCCACCTGCTCGGCGAGCGCGGCGACGATCTTCGCGCGCACCGGCGCGACGTCCTCGTCGGTCAGCGTGCGGTCGGGGGCGCGGAACTCGCAGTGCAGCGCGAGCGACACGCGTCCCTCCCCCAGCTGCGCGCCGCGGTACACGTCGAAGACGCGCACGTCGGCGAGCCGCTTGCCGCCCGCGCCGCGGACGACGTCGAGCACGCGCTGGGCGGGCACGTCGTCGGCGACGACGACCGCGAGGTCCTGGCGCAGCGCGGGGAAGCTCGTGAGGTCGCGGTAGCCGACGACCTCGGGCGCGAGCGCGGCGACCTTGCCGAGGTCGACGGCGAACGCCGCGACGGGACCGTCGAGGTCCCACGCCTGCGCGACGAGCGGGTGGACCTCGCCGAGGAACCCGATCCGGGCGCCGTCCGCGTCGAGGACCGCGCCGCTGCGGCCCGGGTGCAGGAACGGCCAGGCGCCCTCCGGGGCGTCCCCGATCGAGAACGGGACGCGCAGGGTGCCGAGCACCGCCTCGAGGATCCCCTTGGCGGTGAAGACGTCGGCGGGGGCCGGGGAGCCCGCACCCTGCCAGGAGGCGGGCGCCGCCGCACCGTGCAGGAGCACCGCGAGGGCGTGGTGCTCGTCGGCGGGCGCGGGCCTCCGGCCGGCCCAGGCCTCGGGCGGGGCGGGGCGGGCCGCGTAGACCGAGCCGCTCTCGAACAGCTGCACGTCGGCATGGCCGTGGGCGCGGTTGTGGGCGGCCGCGTCCAGCAGCGAGCCGAGGATCGTCGGGCGCAGGATCGACTGCGCCTCGCTCATCGGGTTCTCGAGCTGCACGACGGCGCGCAGCGGGTGCTCGGCCGGGATCCGCAGGCGGTCGAGCACGGCGGGCTCGGTGAACGACCAGCCGCAGACCTCGTGCAGTCCGACGCCGACGAGCACGTCCTCGGCGCGGCGGCGGACCTTCTGGGCGTGCGTGAGCTGCGCGGCGTGCCCGGTGCGGTTCTCGGGCACGGTCGAGGGGAGCGTGTCGAGCGCCTCGAGCCGGGCGACCTCCTCGATGAGGTCGGCCTCGCGGGTCACGTCGATGCGCCGGAAGGCGGGCACGGTCACGTCGAGGCCGTCCTCGGCGGGCGTGACGCCGAAGCCGAGCGTGGTGAGCACGGCGGCGCAGCGGTCGCGCGCGACGGGCGCGCCGAGCAGGGCGGTGACCTTCTCGTCGCGCAGCCGGATGACCGCGGGGGCCGGGCCGTCGCCGCCGAGGTCCAGGGTGCCGCCGACCGGGGTGGCGCCGCACAGCTCGACCATCAGCTGGTGGGCGACGGCCTGCGCCTCGAGCGTCTGCTCGGGCGCGAGGCCCTTCTCGAACCGGGAGCCCGCCTCGGAGCGCAGGCCGAGCTTCGCCATCGTGCGGTTGACGTTGGGCCCGTTCCAGGTCGCGACCTCCATCAGCACGCGGGTGGTCGTGGGCCGGGAGGTCCCCGGCTCGCCGGTCCCGGCGTCGTGGATCTCCGACCGGGCACCGCCCATCACGCCGGCGATCGACGTGGGGCCGTCGCCGTCGGCGAACAGGAGCATCTGGTCGTCGAGGGTGCGCTCGACCTCGTCGAGCGTCGTGATCGTCTCGCCGTCCGCGGCGCGCCGCAGGACGAGCGTGCCGCCCGCGATGCGGTCGGCGTCGAACGCGTGCAGCGGCTGGCCGGTGAGCAGCATCACGTAGTTGGTGATGTCGACGACGTTGTTGATCGGGCGCTGGCCGGCCGCGGTCAGCCGGGCCTTCAGCCACCGCGGCGACGGCGCGAGCGTGACGTCCTCGTAGAGCCGCCAGGTCATCCGCGGGCAGAGGTCCGGCGCCTCGTTGGTGATCGTGATGTCCCCGGCGGTGCCGGATCCGGCGGCGTCCTGGGTGCGCAGCTCGTCGAACGCGGGCCGGGCCGCCGGCGCCTCCCACGGCGGCGGCCCGAGCGGGGCGCCCGTGGCCGCCGCGACCTCGCGCGCCACGCCGTAGACGCCGAGGCAGTCGGGCCGGTTCGGGGTGATCTCGAGCTCGAGGACCTCGTCGCTGATCAGCAGCACGTCGGCGAGCGGCGTGCCCGCCACGAGGTCGTCGGGCAGCTCCATGATCCCGCCGGCGCGGTCGCTGGCGATGGCGACCTCGTCCTCGCTGAGGATCATCCCGGCGCTCGCGACGCCGCGCAGCTTCGCGGTCTTGAGCTTCGTGCCGTCGGGCATGATCGACCCGGGCCGCCCGACCGCGACGGTCTGGCCGGCGGCGACGTTCGGCGCGCCGCAGACGATCTGCGACGGCTCGGCCTCGCCCACGTCGACCGTGCAGACGGAGAGCTTGTCGGCGTCCGGGTGCGGTGCGCGCTCCAGGACCTTGCCGACGACGAAGTGCTCGAGCGCGTCGACGCCGTGGTGGTGGATGACGTCGATCTCCGTGCCCGTCATCGCGAGCCGGGTCGCGAGCTCGCGCGTGCCGAGCTCGGGGATGACGTGGTCGTGCAACCAGCTGAGGGGAAGCTTCATCCGAACTGCTCCAGGAACCGAAGGTCGTTCTCGTAGTAGAGGCGCAGGTCCGGCACGCCGTGCTTGAGCATCGCGATGCGCTCGATGCCCATCCCGAAGGCGAAGCCCTGCAGGTCCTCGTAGCCGTCGACGCCGCCCAGGACGTTCGGGTCGACCATGCCGGAGCCGAGGATCTCCAGCCAGCCGGTGCCCTTGCAGAGGTTGCAGCGGGCGCCGGTGCGCGGCAGTGCCCCGGTGCCCGAGCACTGGAAGCAGGTGACGTCGACCTCGACCGACGGCTCGGTGAACGGGAAGAAGTGCGGGCGCAGCCGGACCTCGCGCTCGTCGCCGAAGAGCGCGCGGGCGAACGCCAGCAGCACGCCCTTGAGGTCGGCGAGGGTGACGTCCTCGTCGACCCACAGGCCCTCGACCTGGTGGAACTGCGGCGTGTGGGTGGCGTCGCTGTCGCGCCGGTACACGCGTCCGGGCACGATCACGGCGATCGGCGGCTTCTGCGCCTCCATCGACCGGACCTGCATCGGCGAGGTGTGCGTGCGCAGGACGATCTCGTCGGGCGAGCCGAGCCCGGGTCCGGGTCCACCGTCGGGCGGCTGCACGTAGAAGGTGTCCGAGCGGCTGCGGGCCGGGTGCGCGGGCACGTGGTTGAGCGCGTCGAAGTTGTAGTGGACCCACTCCACCTCGGGGCCCTCGGCGACCCGGAACCCGAGGCCGAGGAAGACGTCCTCGATCTGGCGGCGGGTCTGCGTCAGCAGGTGCAGGCGGCCGACGGGCCGGGGCGGCGCCCCGGGCAGCGTGAGGTCGACGGCGTCGGCGACGAGCCGCGCGTCGAGCTCACCGGCGGCGAGCTCCGCGACGCGCTCCTCGAGCCGGGCCTCGACCGCCTTGCGGGCGACGTTCGCCGCCTTGCCCACGGCCCCGCGCTGCTCGGGCGGCAGCTCGGCCACCCCGCGCAGGATGTTGGGCAGCTCCGCCTTGCGCCCGAGCACCCGGACCCGCAGATCCTCGAGCGCCGCGGTGTCGGCGGCGCCTTCGATCGCGGTCAGGGCCTCGGCGCGCAGCGCCTCGATCCGGTCAAGCACGTCACTCATCGCTCGTCACCATATGGATTCGCCGCAGTTCGTAGAGGGCGACGCCGGCGGCCATCGCCGCGTTCAGCGACTCGCCCTCGATCGGGATGTGGGCGACGTGGTCGCACGCGGCGACGACGTCGTCGGGAAGGCCGTCGCGCTCGGCGCCGACCAGCAGGGTCACGGGCCCGTCGGCGAGCTGCGCGCCGAGCCGCGGTAGCGCGGTCCCGGCGCGGGCGACGAGCGCCACGGTCGCGCCCGGGAGGTCGCCGACGCCGCCGTGCGCGCGCACGAGCGGGGTGGCGAACACGGCTCCCATGCTGGCGCGGACCGCCTTCGGACCGTAGGGGTCGGCGGTGCCGGGCCCGAGCGAGACGGCCGCCGCCCCGAAGGCGTGCGCGGCGCGCAGGACGGTCCCGACGTTGCCGGGGTCGTGGACGCCGTGCAGGTGCACGGTCAGCCCGTCGGTCGCGGCCGGCGCGTAGCGCTGGTCGTAGATCGCGAGCGTGCGGGTGCCGGAGCCCAGCTGGGACACGGCGTGCAGCAGCTCGGCCTCGACCTCGGTCCCGGGCAGGCCGCTGCCGGCGACGCACAGCCGGGCGCGCGGCTCCCAGCCGGCGGCGTCGGCGGCCTCGAGCAGGTCCTCGCCCTCGGCGACGAACGCGCCCGCCCGTGCCCGCTCCCGCTTGGCGGCGAGCTTGCGGACCTGCTTGAGCGTCTCGTTGTGGGGGCTGGTGATGATCACGGGGGTGCGGAAAACAGAAAGGGCGCCGATCCCGGAGGAGTCGACGCCCGTGAAGGTCTGTGTCGGTGCGCTTCTGGCTAGGCAGCAGCAGCCGACGCCTCGCGGGCGGCGGCGACGAATCGCTTGAACGTCTCGGGGTCGCGGACGGCGATGTCGGCGAGCACCTTGCGGTCGAGCTCGATCTCGGCCAGCTTGAGGCCGTGGATGAACTGCCCGTAGGTCATGCCCTCGAGCCGCGCGGCGGCGTTGATGCGGGTGATCCACAGACGGCGGAAGTCGCGCTTGCGGTTGCGGCGATCGCGGTACGCGTACGCGTCCGCCTTCATCACCGCTTCCTTGGCGCGCTTGTAGTTGGAGTTCGCCTCGCCGCGGAAGCCCTTGGCGCGCTCCAGCGTGGAGCGGCGCTTCTTCTTCGCGTGGAGGCTGCGCTTGACGCGGGTCACTTGCCCACCCCCAGAAGCTTCTTGACGCGCGGGGCGTCGTGATCGCTGAGGATCACCGGGTTCGAGAACGAGCGCTTGCGCTTCGGGGACTTCTTCTCGAGGATGTGGCTCGAGTGCGAGTGGCGGGCCTTGACCTTGCCGCTCGCCGTCACCTTGAAGCGCTTCTTCGCGCCGCTATGAGTCTTCTGCTTCGGCATGGGCGACGGGGGAGTATGCCAGAGACGACCCGCGGTGCGTCCTGCGCCTCCCCGGCGTCCCGCTCGGGCCCCTCCGCGGAGCCGCGAGGCGGGGCCCGCGCCACCCCGGGAGGTGGCGCGGATCCGGACGTCTAGCTCGCAGGCGCCGCGTCGTCGGACGCGGCGGGCTCGTCGGACGCGGCAGGCTCCTCGGACGCCGCGGCGTCCTCGGAGGCGACCTCGTCCGCGGCAGGGGCCGCGTCGGCGGCCTGCTCAGCCGCGGCGGCCTCGTCGCGCTCGGCGACGGCGGCGTCCGCGGCGGCCTCGGCCTCGACCTGGGCCGCGGCGGCTTCCGCCGCCCGCGCCTGGTCCTCCTCGAGCGTGCCGGCGAGGACCGCCTTGCTCGGGCCGAGCAGCATCGTCATGTTGCGGCCGTCCTGGATCGGGCGCTGCTCGACGACGCAGAGCTCCTTCAGGTCCTCCGCGAGGCGGTCGAGGATCATCACGCCGCGCTCCGGGTGCGTGACCTCACGGCCGCGGAACATGATCGTGATCTTGACCTTGTCCTTGTGACGCAGGAAGCGCTCGACGTGACCCTTCTTCGTCGAGTAGTCGTGCTCCGCGATCTTCGGCCGGAACTTGATCTCCCGGATCGTGATCTGCGTCTGGTGCTTCTTGGCCGCCTTCTGCTTCTGCGCCTGCTCGTACTTGTACTTCGAGTAGTCGAGCACGCGGCACACCGGCGGGCGCGCGTCGGCGGCGACCTCGACCAGGTCGAGATCGCGGCTCTGCGCGTAGCGGAGTGCCTCGTCGGTGCGCATGACGCCGACCTGTGAGCCGGTCTCGTCGATCAGGCGCACCTCGGGCACGCGGATGCGCTCGTTGATGCGGGTGGTGTCCCGCTCGGGCGGGCGCCGGTCGAACCTACGCGGAACCGGCACTAGCTGTGTACACGCGGCGCGATCGTGCGCGCGGCGGGGGCAGTGAATTCAGTCAACAGCCAGGAGCATAACGCCTCAGGCACTGCGGGCGCGGGTGATCTCCGCGATCCGCTGCGCGACGGCCGCCACGGGCTCGCTGCCCTCGTCGCCCTCGCGGTGCCGACGGACGCTCACGGTGCCCTCCTCCATCTCGCGGTCGCCGACCACGAGCATGTACGGGACCTTGCGCAGCTCGGCCTCCCGGATCTTGCGCCCGACCGACTCGGTGCGCTCGTCCACCTCGGCGCGGACGCCGGCGGCCCGGAGCTCGTCACGGACCGCGCGGGCGGTGTCGGCGTGCCGGTCGGCGATCGGCAGCACGAGCGCCTGGGTCGGCGCGAGCCACACGGGGAGCTCGCCGGCGGTGTCCTCGATGAGGATGCCGATGAACCGCTCGTAGGAGCCCATCAGCGCTCGGTGGATCATCACCGGGCGGTGCTCGGCGTTGTCCGCGCCGACGTAGCTGAGGCCGAACCGCTCGGGCATCTGGTAGTCGACCTGGACGGTCCCCAGCTGCCAGGAGCGGCCGAGCGAGTCGGTCAGGTGCAGGTCGATCTTCGGGCCGTAGAACGCGCCGTCGCCCTCGTTGACCTCGTACTCGAGACCCTGGCTGCGCAGCGCGCTCTCCAGCGCGCCCTCGGCGTGGTCCCACAGCTCGTCGCTGCCGAGGCGGTTCTCCGGCCGCGTGGAGAGCTCGACCTTGACGTCGTCGAATCCGAACACCCGGTAGGTCTCGAACGCGAACTCCAGGCAGCCGGCGATCTCCTGCTGGATCTGCTCCTCGGTGCAGAAGACGTGGGCGTCGTCCTGGCAGAAGTGCCGCACGCGCAGTAGGCCGTGCAGCGCGCCGCTGAGCTCGTCGCGGTGCAGCAGGCCCGGCTCGGAGTAGCGGACGGGCAGGTCCTTGTAGGACCACTGCTGCATGCCGAACAGGTGCGCGTGGCCCGGGCAGTTCATCGGCTTGACGCCGAACTCGCGCCCCTCCGACCCGGTCACGAACATGTTCTCGCGGTACTTGCCCCAGTGCCCGGAGGTCTTCCACAGCTCGGAGTCGTAGATCTGGGGGGTCTTGACCTCGGTGTAGCCGCGCGGCTCCCCCATCTCACGGGAGAGCGCGACGAGCTCGTTGAAGACCGTGGTGCCGGCGGGCAGCCAGAACGCGCTGCCCGGCGCGGCGTCGCTGAACTGGAAGAGACCGAGCTGGGGACCCAGCCGGCGGTGGTCGCGCGCCTTCGCCTGCTCGAGGCGCTCGAGGTGCGCCTTCAGCTCCTTCTTGTCGAAGAACGCGGTGCCGTAGACGCGGGTGAGCATCGTGCGGTTCGCGTCGCCGCGCCAGTAGGCGCCGGCGACCGACTGCAGCTTGAAGGCGCCGATGCGACCGGTGGACGGCATGTGCGGGCCGCGGCAGAGGTCGGTGAACGGACCGTTGGTGTAGAGCGTGACGGTCTGCGCGCCCGTGTTGGTGATCAGGTCCTCGATCAGCTCGACCTTGTAGGGCTGGTCCTGCGCCTTGTAGCGCTCGATCGCCTCCTCGACCGTGACCTCCTCGCGATCGAAGGTCTCGTCGGCCTTGACGTGCTCCTTCATCTTCGCCTCGAGGGCCGCGAAGTCGGCCTCGGTGAGGGTCACGCCGTCCGGGAACTCGAAGTCGTAGTAGAAGCCGTGCTCGATCGGCGGTCCAATCGAGATCTTCACGCCCGGGAAGAGCTCCAGCGCGGCGGCCGCGAGGACGTGCGCGGTGTCGTGGCGCACGAGGTCCAGCGCGTCCTGCCCGGAGCTCCTGGTGATGATCTCCAGCGGCACGTCGGGGACGAGCGGGCGTGCGAGGTCGCGGACCTCGCCCTGCTGCTTGACGGCGAGCGCGGCGCGGGCGAGTCCGGGCCCGATCGCCGCGGCGGCGTCGAGGCCGGTGGCGCCCTCCGGGAGGTCGAGCTCGGTGCCGTCGGGGAGGGTGACCTTCATCGTCGTGGCAGCGTATCGGCGGACGTCCTGCGCCGCCCCGCGCGCACGACCGTTCGGACCCGTACGAACACGTGTTCGCGGTTTGCGCTAGGGTTCGAGCCCTCGACGGGTCAGAACCCGGGTCTCGGCGACCGTCTCGCCGCCACCCGAGGGACGTGAGCGCCGCCGGCCTGCGCCGGCACGAGGAGACGCTCCGTCCCTGTCTGCACCGTCGCCCACCGACCGGCCCGGGCCGGCGTGCGCCCGCATGCCCGCCCACCGGCCGCGAAAGGACGTGCATGCGCACATGCCCCCCACCACGAACCCCGTCCCCCGCCGCCTCGGCCTGACCGCCGTCGCCGCGACCGCAGCCGCCGCGCTCGCCGCCCCCGCCCTCCCGGCGCCCGCCGCCACCGCGCCGGCGACCGCGACCGTCCCGCTCATCGACCTGCCCGTCCCCGACGGCACGGTCGTGCACGACGCGCTCGAGGACCACGCGCGTGAGGTGCTGACCGACCGCGCCGTGCGACTCGGCCGCAAGGCGGCCGCGCTGCGCGACGGCCGCTTCCGCGCCCGCGCCTACCGGGCGGTCATCGACGACTGGTCGGTCGAGCGGCTCGAGCGTCGCATCACCCGCGTGCGCCGGCAGATCCGGACGCTGCGCCGCACCGGCGGGGCACCCGCCGTGCCGATCCCCGCGGCGCTGGCGTCGATCGCCGCCTGCGAGTCGGGCGGGAACCCGCGCGCGATCGGCGGCGGCGGCCGGTACCGCGGCAAGTACCAGTTCGACATGGGCACGTGGGCGAGCGTCGGCGGCAGCGGCGACCCGGCCGCCGCGCCCGAGCTCGAGCAGGACCGCCGCGCGGCGATGCTCTACGCGCGCGCCGGCGCGTCCCCCTGGCCGGTCTGCGGCTGAGCCACCCGGGGACGGTCGGGCGCCCGTCGTATGCTCGCCGGGTGCCCGACGCCTCCACCCTCCGCGCCCACTTCCCCGTCTTCGAGCGGGTCGCCTACCTGAACGCGGGGACCTGCGGCCCGCTCGCCGCCGAGGCGCTGCAGCGCGGGGCCGACAGCGCCCTGCGCGCCGCCGAGGAGGGCCGGTCGGCCGACTACTACCCGCGCCTGGGCGAGGCTCGCGAGGAGCTGCGCGCGCGGTACGGCGAGCTCGTCGGCGCGCAGTCCCCGCACGACGTCGCGGTCACCGCCTCGACCAGTGAGGGCATGGCGCGGGTGATCGCGGGCCTGGACCTGCGTCCGGGGGACGAGATCGTCACCGCCGACGACGAGCATCCCGGCCTGCTCGGCCCGCTGTCGGCCGCCCGGCGCCTGCGCGGCATCACGGTGAAGGTCGTGCCGCTGCGCAGGATCGCCGCGCACATCGGCCGGCGCACGAAGCTCGTCGCGTGCTCCCACGTGCACTGGGCCACCGGGGAGCTCGCCCCGGAGGACCTCGCCGCCCGGCCCGCGGACGTGCCGCTGCTGCTCGACGGCGCCCAGGGGGCGGGCGCGGTGCCCGTCGACGTCGCGGCGCTGCGCTGCGACTTCTACGCCGCGGCCGGCCAGAAGTGGCTGTGCGGCCCGGTCGGGCTCGGCCTGCTGTGGATCTCCCCGGACTGGCAGGAGCGGGTGATGGTGCACATGCCGACCTACGCGCACCTGTCCGAGCCCTCGGCCGGCCTGGAGGCGCGGCCCTGGCCGGACGCGCGCGCCCACGACGCGTTCGCCACCTCCGCGGAGGCGTACCTGGCCGGCGTGGCCGCGCACGACGTGCTCGCCGACGCCGGCTGGGCGGACGTGCACGCGCGTGCCGCCGCGCTCGCCGCCGACCTGGCCGACCAGCTCGCCGAGCGGGGCCACGAGGTCGCTCCACGGGGCCGCAGCACCCTGGTCAGCTGGAAGGCCGAGGACCCGGACGCGGTCGTCGCCGCCTGCGCCGAGCGGGGCGTGGCCGTGCGGTCGTTCGCCGGGCTGCCGTGGGTCCGCGCGTCGGTCGGTGCGTGGAACGACCAGTCGGACCTCAAGCGGCTGCTCGCCGCGATCGCCTAGAGGGGTCCTGAAGAAACAGGACCCTCCTGGAGCCCGAGGTCGTCGCGCACGCGCGCGAACGTCGCGTGCGCCCGCTCGTCGAAGAGCCAGAAGCGCGCCTCGACGACCTCCGGGTGCCGCGCGAGCGCCCGCGCGGTGGCGGTCAGCGCCACGTGGGCGGCGCGCTCCAGCGGGTAGCGGTAGATGCCGGTCGAGATCGCCGGCAGCGCGACGCGGCGACCGCCGCGCTCGGCGGCGGCGGCGATCGCCCGCTCGAAGCAGGACGCGAGCAGCTCGGGCTCCCCGCGCTCGCCGCCGTGCCAGATCGGGCCGACCGCGTGGACGATGAAGCGGGCGGGCAGGCGACCGGCGGAGGTCACCCGCACCTCCCCGGTCGGGCAACCGCCGTGGGCACGGCACTCAGGCAGGATCTCCGGCCCGGCCGCGCGGTGGATCGCGCCGTCGACGCCGCCGCCCCCGAGCAGTCCGGAGTTGGCCGCGTTCACGAGGACGTCCGCCTCCCCGTCCGTGGTGATGTCGCCGAGATGCAGGGTGATCCGCGACAAAGGCGACGACCGGAATCGAACCGGTGTACACGGCTTTGCAGGCCGCTGCGTAGCCACTCCGCCACGTCGCCAGGTGCGCGCACAGCCTAGCGCCCGGACCACGCGTCACGCGGCGCGCCACGTTTGCGCGCGGGTTGCTACTCTCCTGCACCCCAGGGGCGATTAGCTCAGCTGGGAGAGCGCCTGCTCGACAAGCAGGAGGTCACTGGTTCGAGCCCAGTATCGCCCACTCGGAAAGCCCCGCAGCCGCGGGGCTTTCTCCGTTCCGGGGTCGGTCAGCCGGTCGGGGTGGCCGCGTCGATCGCGGCGACGACCGCGTCCCGGAACGCGCGTGCCTCGCGGTCGGGCTCCCGGCCCTCGAGCCGCTCGTCGCCGAGCACCGCGACGGTCGCCTCGCCGCTCTGCAGCACCGTGACGTGACGCTCGGTGAACGGCTCCTCGCCGGCGCCGAACCACTGCACGACGACGGCCCACTGCAGGACGGCGAGCGGGAACGGGAACGCGGTCAGGGCGATCTCCCATGCCTCCAGGCGCGGCACGTCGATCTCGCAGCTCACGAGCGCCGTGTCGGTGAGGAGCAGGACGGTGACGTCGCCGTCGACCGCCTCCCGCTCGGGCGTCACGCGCGGGACGACCGCCCAGCTGCGCGGCTCGACGGGCAGCTGGGCGAGGCCGGACGCGATCCGCTGCACGAGCCCGAGCCCGGCCTCGTGCGCCTCCGACCGCCGCTCCGGGCTGTCGGCCCAGGCGCGGGCGATCCCCTCTGCCGTCGTGCGATCCATGCGCCGGGTACGGTGCGGGAGCGCACGCGGGATCGTCGGCGCTCCGCGCCCAGGTCGTTCGGGGGCCGTGGCAAATTGACGTAGCCCGTTCATGACGGTGGGACGACCGGACGCTCATCCGATCGGGTGGCCCCGGTCCACCGGGCGGACGGCCCCGGTTTCGACCGCAGAACCGTCCAGGCCGACGGTGGGCGCGCACCCCGGTCGGTGGTGGTATGTGCCTCGTGCTCTGGGGGCAGCCTGGGGCGACCACCCACCCCCTCCCGGAGACACGCCATGGAGTACCTCTTCCTCTTCGCGATCGTCACGCCGCTCGCACTGCTCGTCCTGAACCTCACGGGCTTCCGCGCCGGCAGCACGCCCGCCACGGCCGTGACGCTCGACCTCTCCGTCGCACCGGCCGCCGCGCCCACCCCGGTCGCCGCGACGCCCGCGGTGCGCATGCCGTCCCCGGCGATCGTCGTCCCCGAGCAGCTCGACCTCGACGCCGAGATCTACCTGCTGCCCCGTCGCGACGTCGTGACGGCGCCCACGGGCAGCAGCGCCACCGCCGGTGGCACCCTCGTCGCGCTCCCGCGCCACACCCCCCTGGTGGCGCAGCGGAGCATGGCGCAGCGCTGACCCCCTTCAGCGCGCCCCGAGGGGCAGGCGCCGTTCCCCCGCCGCGCCGCCCCACCCTCGACCGATGGCCGCTCTCCCCCGAGCGGCCATCGGCCGTTCCGGGCCCTGTCGCCCCGGTGCATCCACGAGCCGTCAAGCTCCGTCGCGCTCGTCTATACTCCGTGCCACCTTGCGGCTGTAGCTCAGTTGGCTAGAGCGTCTGCTTGCCATGCAGAAGGTCGAGAGTTCGAGTCTCTTCAGCCGCTTGACGAAAGCCCCGCCCCGGCGGGGTTTTCTTTTTGGCCGAGCGAGAGTTCGGAACAATTGGTCCCGAAACTTGGTCCCCAAACTCGGGACCAAGTTTTCGAAAGCCAACTGGCCGAGGTCGCCTCGAGCCCCATTCGATTGCCTCTGGTTCGCAGACAACGCTGGCGCGTCAACGCTGACTTGTTCTCGGTGGCGCGGATCTCGGGCCGTACTACGCTCGCTTCGTGAGTAAGAAAGATCGGGAAGCCCTTCTCGCCGGGGAAGTAGTCGTTGGACGGTTCCAGGTCATTGGCACCGAGGACGTTGTCCCTGGAGTCCTCCGCTGGTCGGCTCGGGACGGCGCAACGCTGGAACTGATCGACGACGCCAGTGGGTTTCCTCGATCGTTCGACGCTCTTCCGTTCGGCGTTCACGGCTTGCTCAGGAACGGTGGCGAGGTGAGTCTCTTCGACTGCCGAGTCAGCAGGATGCAGCTACTCGACCATCCGACGCACATCAGATGCTCGACGCTGGCGTACGGTGCTCAGGTCCTCCCTGAGGATCGCTGGCCGCGCGCGATCTACGGCACGGCCGCCCTCTCTCAGTGGCGGGACGACAGCGGGATCCATCTGGCCAATCTCCCTTCGGCCGACGACCCCACCCTGCGTGTCGAGTTTCAGCCGACGACACGTGATCGCGTCGATGTGCCCGGCGCCGAACTGGTCTTCTGCGGGCATCGCGACACGTCGCCGTACGGCCACCGCTCGGACTTTTGGTCCAGAACCGACGCCGTGATGGTCGTCAATCCGCGCCGACCGCAAACGATCGCTGCACTGATGAGCAAGCACGCTCAGCCCCTGCGAGCGTTGATGGCGCTCGCGGCCGACCGGCCGGACGACCTGACCCGGGAGATCTACGTTGACGTCGATCGACCCTTGCGCATCGAGGTATGGCGGCAAGGTCGTCCGCCTCTGAAAGGTGAATGGGAACGCCGGCAGCTCTTCGGGGCTGACCAGCTCATCGACTACCCAAAGGCGATTCGCGCTTGGTGGCGACTGCACCGACAGGTCTGGCCGGCGCTCGATCTCCTCGGCGACCACGCGAACGAGGGCAACTCGTTCTCGCCCGGAAGATTCCTCACGGTGTTCTCTGCCATCGAACGGTACGCGGAGATCCGACACAAGACGACGGACCTGAAGAAACTCCGGACGTACAGCCAACTTGACTCCTCGCTCACCGGTTGCACGAACCCGGCGCTCGATCTCATCGGGGTCACGCGCGGCTACGTCGCGCACTTCAACAACGTCGACGACGCTCGGCGAGCGCAGGTCGAGGATCAGATGGTCGTCTCGACTCGGCGGGTCGCTGCGCTCATGCAAGCGTGCCTTTTGCGCAATCTCGGGATCCGGAAGGGCCAGCGCCAGACGCTCCTGGAACGTCACTACGCCTCGTGGCCTCTGGTCTAACCGGGATCGGGCAAAGGCAGCTCCGCTAGAAGAAGCCGGACGGTCGAGATGACCCACACCGCGACATCGTCCGGCAGTGCATCGCCCCGGCCGTGGGCGTACTCGTTCCTGACGGCAAGCACCGCTTCGATCGTCTTCTTCCAGTGCTTGCCGTAGAGCTGCGGCCCGTTCTTCCCGGTCAGCTCATCGTTCAGAGTGGACAAGAGCCGCGGCGCGCTCCGCTCCGCGCGAGACTCGGAGTGATGCTCGTCCAGCGCACGGAGCCGGTTGCCAAGCGCCACCTCAACGGCTTGCACGACGGCACTGGTCGCCGAGGACCTCAACAACAAAATCGCTTCATCGAGCGGATCACGCGGACGAGGATCTAGTGCTTCTCGACCTAGCGCGCTGACGCGCAGTGCCGAGATCGCGCGGTTGTCCTGGTCCGAGCCGTCGAGGTAGCCGGCCTCGCGCAGCGCGTGCGCAGCGAGTGTCTGTCGCCATTGTTCCGGCGACGCGCCCACGTAGAGCCCCGGCAACAGGTCACCCCGAAAGCCGCTGCTCTGCACCCGGCGGAGGATCGGCACGCACGTCCGGCCCCAGTCGCCGTCGTCCCATGGGCCTGCGTGGTGCTCGCGTCCTTGAGGCGGCCACTGTCCACAATGGCGCAGGCCCGCCGGCGTCAGCTCGAGGCGGACCCAACGAACGGTGTGGCCGTAGTCGGCTCGGTCCGCCCGGAGGAGTCCGAGGCTCACCGCCTCGCGGAGAAGGTCGTCCACCTCCGGCTCAGTAAGACCGAGCTCGTCAACGCGGGCTTCCGGTGTTAGGCCCATCTGTAGCGGCCGGTCCAAGCCCATCAGCCAGGTCAGGACCCGATCAAGGTTCTCCGCCGTCAACTCACTAGCCATCGCCTATACCGACCCGCACCCATAGCCGAACCTCATGGACCCAGCTTAGGGTCGCCCCGGCCCCCAAGCCCCCGTCCAGTCAGGCGCTCTCAGCTCCCTGAAACGGCCAGGCACAGACTTTCACCCAGTCGGTGAAAGCAGCTGCGGCGCGCCGGGCCCTCCGAACGGCGCTACCCCCGGCGGCAGCCGTAGGTCATCGGGTTCGCTTGAGTACCCCGAAGCCGCCTCTGGTTTGTCCCCTTCCCAGAACTCAGGGGGGAGTAGTTGGCGACTCGCGCGACATAGAGAGAGATGCTTTCTCTCGGAAAAATTGGAGCTGCCCCCGATGCCGGCCGCTATTACGTCCGTCAGGTCGCCTCCGGAGCCGAGGACTACTACGCCGGTGTGGGCGAGGCTCCCGGCGAATGGACGGGCTCCGGTTCCGAGGACCTCGGCCTCCGCGGACAGGTCCCCGAGGACGGCGTCACCCGGCTACTGGCCGCCCAGCATCCGGCGACCGGCAAGCAACTGCGCACGGAGCTGAAGCCTGGCTCGGTTGCGGGGTTCGATCTCTGCTTCAAAGCTCCCAAGAGCGTCGGCCTGGTCTTCGGTATCGCCGAAGAGGACGTCTCGGCACAGGTCCGGGACGGACACGAGGCCGCTGTCCGTGAGGCGCTCGGGTACCTGGAGCGGGAGGCGTGCATCGTGCGCCGCGGCAAGGGCGGTGCCGTCCAGCTCCGAGGCCGCGGGTTCGTCGCCGCGGCGTTCCGCCACCGGACCTCCCGGGCCGGCGACCCGCTGCTCCACACACACGTCGTCGTCGCTAACCAGGCTCAGGGTCCAGACGGCCGCTGGACCGCGCTGTTCGGCCGGGCGATCTATGCGCACGCCAAGACGGCCGGCTACGTCTACCAGGCGGCGTTGCGTGAGGAGCTGAGTGATCGGCTTGGGGTGCGGTGGCAGCCGGTGCGCAGCGGGACGGCGGACATCGAAGGGGTGTCGAGGTCGGCGGTCGAGGCGTTCAGTCGGCGGCGGGCGGAGATCCTCGCGACGATGGACGAGCGGGGCGAGCACACCGCCCGCGCCGCCCAGGTCGCCGCGCTGGACACCAGGCGCACCAAGCCCCACGACGTCGACCACCGCAGCCTCCGCGAGGAGTGGCGCGAGCGGGCGCGAGCGTGCGGCATCCGCGAGCGCGACATCCCAGCGCTGCTGCATCGCGAGCCCGCCCCGCTCCTCACCCCGGCCGACATCGAGTCGGAGATCCGCCGGCTCCTCGGCCCCGAGGGACTGACCGCCCAGGCGTCCTCGTTCGACCGTCGCGACGTCGTACGGGCGTTCGCGGAACACGCCCGGGCCGGCGCTGCTTCGCAAGACGTCGAGCGGCGGGCCGAACTGCTGCTCGCCCGGCCGGAGATCGCCGGGCTCGACGACGGCCGCTGGACCACGCACGAGCTCCTCGAAACGGAGAAGCGACTGCTCGACGCAGCCAGCCGAACCACGGACCGCTGCGACGCAGCCTCCCCCGCCGAGACGACCGAGCGCGCGATCCGCGACCGCCCGACGCTCAGCGACGAACAGGTCGACGCCGTCCGCCAGATCACGAGCGGCCCCGGCTCGGTCCAGGTTCTCCGTGCGCCGGCTGGGACCGGCAAGACGTTCGCGCTCGACGCGGCCCGCGACGCATGGGAACAAGCCGGCGTTCCCGTCCTCGGGTGTGCGCTGTCGGCTCGGGCGGCGTGCGAGCTGCGCGACCAGGCCGCCCTCCCAACCACCACCATCGCCCGCCTGCGGCTCGCGCTCGATGGCTCCGCCCGGCTGCAGCCTGGATCGGTCTTGATCGTCGACGAGGCCGGAATGGTCGGCACCCGCGACCTCGCCGCCCTCACCGACGCCGCCCTCCAGGCCAACGGACGGATCGTCCTGGTCGGCGACGACCGCCAGCTCCCGGAGATCGACGCAGGCGGCGCCTTCCGCGCCCTCGCCGAACAAGGACCCACCAGCGAGCTGCACGAGGTCCGCCGCCAAAGCGAACCCTGGGACCGCGACGCGCTCGCCCAGCTCCGTAACGGCAAGGTCGAGGACTTCGTACGGGCCTACCTCGAGCATGACCGCGTCGTCCTCGCACCCACCGCACCAGGCGCCCGCGACGCCCTCGTCCAGGACTGGTGGACCGACCGCGAAGAGCACGGCGGCAGCTCGCTCATGCTCGCCAACCGCCGCAGCGACGTCGCCGACCTCAACGCCCGCGCCCGCCAGCACCTCCGCGCCGCCGGCCAGCTCGGTCCCGACGCCCTCACGACCGAGGACCGAGCGTTCGCCGTCGGGGACCGCGTCATTACCACCCACAACGACCGCCGACTCGGCGTCCACAACGGCCAAGCCGGACAGCTCGAACGCGCGGACCGCACCGGCGTCCTCATCCGCCTCGACGACCACAGCGAACTCAAGCTCCCCGCGCACTACGCCCACGAAGTGGAGTTCCCCCGTTTCGGTGGACAGGG